>CALGRN010000185.1 GCA_937880835.1 uncultured Prevotella sp.
TATTGAAAGCATCGCAGAAGCGTACAAAGCGTGCACCTTTACGACTTGCGTTAACATCAAGCACACCGGCATAGCAAGAAGGCTGGTTTGCAACAATACCTACGCTTTGACCGTTGAAACGGGCAAAACCTACTATTATGTTTTTTGCGAATTTAGGCTGCACTTCAAAGAACTCACCATTGTCTGTAACCGCAGATATAACCTTATACATATCGTAAGCCTTATTAGGATCTTCCGGTATGATTTCATTTAAAGAATCATCCATACGATTGATAGGATCTGTGCACTCTTTACGAGGAGCTTCTTCCATGTTATTTGAAGGAATATAACTCAAAAGAGTCTTTATCATTTCCAAAGCCTCTTCTTCTGTTGATGCCGTGAAATGAGTAACACCGCTCTTCGTTGCATGAACACTTGCACCACCGAGATTTTCCTGATCGACATCTTCACCGGTAACAGTCTTCACAACCTTAGGACCGGTAAGGAACATATAGCTGGTCCCTTCCATCATAAGAGTGAAATCAGTCAATGCAGGTGAATAAACTGCACCACCGGCACACGGTCCGAAGATACCGGAGATTTGCGGAATGACACCGGAAGCAAGTATATTGCGCTCAAAGATCTCTGAATATCCGGCGAGAGCATTAATACCTTCCTGAATACGAGCACCACCCGAGTCGTTTATTCCAATACAAGGTGCACCCATAGTCATAGCCATATCCATAACTTTACAAATCTTCTGAGCCATTGTTTCAGAAAGAGAACCACCGTTAACAGTGAAGTCCTGTGCAAAGATATAAACGAGACGACCATCGATAGTACCCGAACCGGTAACGACACCGTCACCAAGATACTGTTTCTTTTCCATACCGAAGTTATAGCAACGGTGGAGTTTAAACATGTCATACTCTTCAAAACTGCCTTCATCAAGCAACATATCAATACGTTCACGTGCTGTATATTTACCACGCTCATGCTGCTTTTCGATGGCCTTTTCGCCACCACCGAGACGCGCCTGTTCACGTTTTGCAATCAGGGCTTTGATTTTATCTAATTGTTTGGTCATAATTTTGAATTATGTTTTAAACTTAAATTTCCTGTATTAGTGCTCGCAAAGCTCTGTCAAAACACCACAAGTTGACTTCGGATGTAGGAATGCAATGTTCAGATTTTCTGCTCCCTTGCGTGGTGCTTTATCTATAAGGAGCACTTCTTTTCTTTCGCATTCGCCAAGCGCATTTGCAACTCCGTCTTCAATACAGAATGCAACATGATGAACACCTTTATTTCCTTTGTCGAGCCATTTCTGAATAGTGCTTTCCGGTGATGTCGGTTCAAGCAATTCGATTTTTACTTCACCGCATTTAAGGAATGCGGTTTTCACTTTCTGGTCTGCAACTTCTTCTACGTTGTAACACTTCAATCCCAATACATTTTCAAAATACGGAAGAGCTTCTTCTATACTCTTTACCGCAATTCCTAAATGTTCAATGTGTGAAATTTTCATATTTGGTATTTTTTATTTTGACAAGTGCAAAGTTACTAATTATAATTGAATTACGCACTTAAATATACAAAAAATATTATGTTTAGAATGTTTTAAAATTCAAAAAGCACTTTCGCATTAAACTGACGACCTGTTAAATAATTAGGTACGGCATACTGTTGGTTTGTCACATCCGTTATCCAGTAGTAAGAATTGACGTTGCTTATACCGAAAAGGTTAAGGCAATCCAATCCTATCCATATATTCCGAAAGATTGTTTTCTTTTCTTTTTTATCGTTGTTCAATGCTCTGAAACTCATTCCTATATCCACACGTTTGTATGCAGGTGCTCTGAATGATTGTTGTTCTATGCCTTGATGCGGTGCACCGAAAGGCAATCCGTCTGCATAAGCGAGTTTTAAAGACATCTTCCACTTATCTGTTCCCGGAAAATAATCTGTAAAAAACAGATTGAGAGCATATCTCTGATCTGTCGGCAACGGCACACTGCGTCCGTTGAGTTTCATCTTTGTGTTCATCAAAGAAATGCTTATCCAAGAGTCTGTACCCGGAACAAACTCGCCGTACAGCTTCAAGTCAAGCCCTAAGGCATTTCCTGTAGCTTTGTTTTGTCCGTAATATACAACTTTAACGTTGCTCACGCTATAAGGAACAAGGTTTGAAAGAGCTTTATAATATACTTCTGCCGTAAATTTATACATACGTTCTTTCATCTTGAAACGCCAGTCCATGCCTGCGATAAAATGTATAGAACGCTGGCTTTTTATCTTCTCGTTCAGTGTGGCATAAGTCACTCCGTTTATTGTAGTAGTGTCTCTCAGTTCTTTAAAGAATGGAGCTTGATAATAAAGTCCTGTTGCAAAGCGCAGCACTACATCATGATTGAACGCGGGAACTACACCCAATGAGATACGCGGACTTACAAGAGTTTCGCCATTAAAGTCCCAATAACTGAACCTTACACCATAGTTTAGAGTAAAGAATGTGTGCTCGTGTGTGCTCGTAAACTTATACGTATCTTGCAGATAACCTTCAAATCTGCTTGCACTAAGTTTGTTTTTTGCACTCAGAGAGTAAATCATATTCAAGTCTTTTCCTGTGTGAGGAACAACATATCCGCTCGAATCCCGCATCTCATATTCACGACTGTTTTCCTCTATACGTTCGTTTTTGAATGTGAGTCCTGCCTGAAAATCATGTTTGCGCACTTTGTGATTGAGCATGAGTTTCAACGACTGTACGTTTGCTTTCAGATAGTTTCGTGTATGCTCCATATAAGTTCCGACACCGAGATTTTCGCTTGTCTCGGTCTGAGTGAGCCAATACTGTCCTTGTATGTCGAATTTCTCCTGTTCCTTCGTATAGAAAGCCGAAGCTATCAGCGATAAGGACGTGTTGTCGGTAAACTTACGAGTTATGCTGAGAGTACCGAAAAGCGTGCGGAACAAGTCTTTTTCCTGTCCGTCGAAATACACCTTGAACGATTTCACATTTTCCAAAGTACCGAAGTGTGTCTCTCGATCTTCGGGTTTGAAGTTATAATGATTTTCCGAAATATTGCCTATGAAGTCTATTTGCCAACGTTTGTTAGGAGTGTAACTCAAATAAGTCTGATAGTCAAGAAAACTCGGATTGTACTCTCCTTTTGTTTCGAGAGAGCCTAATAGATATTTGTTTGTTTTGTATCTTAAACCGTTGCTCCATGCTATTTTCTTGTTGCTGACTCCCAGATACGCTCCTGCACCGAGCATACTCGCTGATACCGATGCTTCAAACTTCTTCGGACGCTTATAGGTTATATCGAGAGCTGACGACATTTTGTCTCCGTATTTAGCCTCAAATCCACCTGTTGAGAATCCGATAGACTCAACCATGTCGGGATTTATAACGGAAAGTCCCTCTTGTTGTCCGCTTCTTACGAGGAATGGTCTGTAAACTTCCACATTGTTTATATATACGCTGTTTTCATCGAACGAACCTCCTCTTACATTGTATTGCGACGAAAGTTCGCTGTGAGTTGACACTCCTGCCTGCCCTTGTATAAGTTCTTCAACGGCATTTCCTGTTGCCGAAGGTGTCGTTTTTATATCTTTCGTGTCCAATTTTTGTGTTGTGCCCGTCTGTCGGCGTGTTTGCGTCACAACAACTTCTTCCAAAGTATTGTCGCTGAAAAGCTGTATTTGCAGCGTTTGTTTACCTCGCGGATTTCTCAGAACCCGCGTTTTTGTTTTATATCCTATCATTGAGAATCTCACTTCCACGCTGTCCGATGAACTTAGCTGTATGCTGAATTCTCCTTTAAGGTTTGTCATTGTAACCTTTCCCTGTTTAACCACCGCTACTGTGGCAAGTTCAATAGGGTTCATTTCTTCATCGCATACTTTCCCCTGCAAAGTAAACGACTGTGCACCTGCTTGCAGGCAGGCAAACAATATAGTGATAATAAACAGTATTCTTTTCATTAGCAATATAACGATATTTTCGTGTTATTATTGCATTATATATAAGCAGGCAGATAATTTTGATGATTTTCATCGAAATATATTGTAGAAACCGATTTATAAAAACAAACAAATACCAAACATGTTTTACATTCAAAAAGTTCACGATTCCAACCCAACTGAATATCAATCACTTAGAAGCCTCGTTTCAAAAGCTATCCTTTTGCTCTCTGAAAGTTATCATTCTGCATTGCGAAAGCATAACTTTTGCGATGCAAAACAATAGCTTTTG
Organism: uncultured Prevotella sp.; assembly: GCA_937880835.1. Taxonomy (GTDB): domain Bacteria; phylum Bacteroidota; class Bacteroidia; order Bacteroidales; family Bacteroidaceae; genus Prevotella. Next base: position 4,241 of record CALGRN010000185.1, read on the forward strand.
CATTTCATTATAAAAACACTGTATGGCAAGGAATAAAGAAACGAAATTATATTTTCATAAAAAATCATGTGTTTTAGGTATTGTAGGAACTTCATCATGTTTGTAATTTTGTAACAAAGCAATATTGCTCCAATCTAAATTATTTATATTATGAGAAAACAAATAGAATTAATCACCCTTTGGATACTTATCATTATTGGCTTCATCGCCCATACGCAAACGGATATGTTGCCTGCATTTTGGGGACAGAGTATTGCACTCATGCCATCGGACAAAACACCTGTCGGAATGATTGCTTTCATGGCTGCACTCACATATACGCTACCTGTGACAGCCATTCTCATTGTCATATATGGTAAAAACAAAGGCATGAAAAGAACTAATGCATTCTTGGCTTGCATATATGCATTGTTCTGTATTCTTCACATGGGCGAATGGTTCGATAGTTTCAACCCTGTACAGTTGACAATTATGCCGCTCATGGCGATAATCGGCTGCATACTTGCCTTTAAATCAGTAAGATATTCAAAACAATAAATAAAAATAACATAATGATAAAATTTGAAAACGAGATAGCGGAAACCACACTTATACCTCTGTATATGAGAGCATTGGAGAGCAAAAGAAAGGATGCCATATTGAAAGATGCTCATGCAGAACATATAATATCTGAGATTGAATATGATTTCAGCAAGCTTAATAACAAACCGATGAGCCATGTAGGTTGTGTTGTAAGGGGTAAGTATTATGACGACCGTACACAAAAATTCATCGAAAACAATAAAAAACCAGTAATAGTAAACATCGGTTGCGGTTTAGATACACGTTATCAGCGTATTAAAGATAAACGCAATTCGGTGTTCTACGAACTCGACTTGCCGGAGCTTATTGATATAAGACGAAAGCTGATTCCAGAAGAAGGAGAAGACCATTATATTGCAGGTTCACTGCTTGAAACAGATTGGCTCGATGCATTAAAAGAGAAACACGCCGATTCGCAGTTCATTTTCATTGCCGAAGGCGTACTTATGTATTTCAGAGAAGAACAGGTAAAAGATTTCCTAAATGCAATTACAGATAGGTTTCCAGAAGGCGAAGTGTGTTTTGATGTCTGTGGTTTCATGATGTCGAAACACGGAGTAAAGCCCGACTCTTTACGTAGTTTTCAAGCGGAAATACGTAGCGGTATAGAAGACGGAAAAGAGGTCGAGAAGTGGAATATTAACCTTAGCTTGATAGAACAAAGGTCTTATATGGAGTTCTTTCGTAATCGTTGGGGGGTAATAGGACATACACTCGGACGTTTCCCGCGTCTGTGTCGCAAGTTCAGTTCTTTGCTTTGTTATAAGATTATATAAATAAAAATAGCGTAAAGCATTCTTTTAGTCTGCTTTACGCTATCATTATATTTAGCATGAAAGTTACATTGAACGTCAATTTACTCCCATTCTATCGTTGAAGGTGGCTTCGATGATATGTCATAACATACTCTGTTTACACCTTTTACCTTATTTATAATCTCATTACTTACTTTCGCCATGAACTCATAAGGCAAATGAGCCCAATCTGCCGTCATAGCATCCGTACTTGTAACAGCCCTCAACGCCACCGGATGTTCATAAGTTCGCTCGTCTCCCATTACTCCAACGCTGCGCACGGTTGACAGCAATACCGTTCCTGCCTGCCATACCTTGTCATACAAAGGTTCTCCATCATCGCATATCCAATTATGCAATCCCTCAATATAAATATCATCGGCATCTTGCAGTATTCTTACTTTGTCAGGCGTAATGTCACCAAGTATGCGCACAGCAAGACCCGGTCCGGGAAACGGATGACGTTTTATTAGACGTTCAGGCATATCAAGCTGATAACCAACACGTCTGACCTCATCCTTGAATAACCACTGTAATGGTTCGCAAAGTTTCAGGTGCATCTCCTCCGGAAGACCTCCAACATTGTGATGACTCTTTATAGTCATTCCGGTAATGCTTAAACTTTCTATTCTATCAGGATATATAGTACCTTGCGCAAGCCATTTGGCATCTGTTATTTTCTTTGCTTCTGCATTGAATACTTCTACGAAATCACGTCCTATTATTTTTCTTTTTTGCTCCGGATCTGTAACTCCTTTCAAATCATTGAAGAACTTCTCGCTCGCATCCACTCCTATAACGTTCAGTCCAAGCCCTGAATATGCTTCCATAACCTTATTGAACTCATTCTTACGAAGCATTCCATGATCTACGAATATGCACGTAAGATTATTGCCGATGGCTCTGTTAAGCAGTGTGGCACATACGGAAGAATCGACTCCTCCGCTTAATCCGAGAATGACGCGGTCATTACCCAATTGCTCTTTAAGTTCGCTTACGGTTGACTCTACGAAAGAAGCTGCACTCCATTCTCGTTTGCTTCCGCAGATATCTACAACGAAATTTTTCAACAACAGTTTACCTTGTGTTGAATGAAACACTTCCGGATGAAACTGAACACCCCAAAGTTTATGCTCCATACTTGCATAAGCAGCATATTTAACATTTTCAGTTGAAGCGATGACACGACAATCCGACGGAATGCTGGTAATTGTATCGCCATGGCTCATCCATACTTGTGAATTGTCATCAAAGCCTTTGAAAAGTGCATTTTCTTTATCAAAAGATTTTAAATTGGCACGTCCGTACTCACGAGTTCCTGTTTTTTCTACCTTACCGCCATTGTTATAAGAGATGAACTGTGCTCCGTAACAAATTCCAAGTACTGGTATTTTACCGACAAACTGTTTCAAATCGACTTTGAAAGCTTCCTCGTCGTGCACCGAAAACGGTGAACCGCTAAGAATAACTCCTATAACAGACTTGTCATCAGCAGGAAACTTATTGTAAGGAAGAATTTCACAGAACGTGTCAAGTTCACGAACTCTGCGCCCGATAAGCTGTGTTGTCTGAGACCCGAAATCTAATATTATAATCTTTTGTTGCATATATTTGTTTTTAATTGTTTTTCAGTCTATTGTCTTATTTCATTCAAGAAGATATCAGCATCTTTAAGAGTGTCTGTTTTACCGACATCCATCAGTTTCAAATTATCTTTAAGATATCCTTTTATTACAATCTTATCACACGTTTTAAGATAGAAATCCATAATGCTGAATTTATTTGGAAAATCGTCCATAAGATAAAACATTTTAGGCGAAAAAGCATGTATTCCGGAGAATGCATACCTTTTGCAAGCATCTATATCCAGATTATCATACGGAGTTTTTACTTCTCCTGTCTCCACATTAGTCCACCCGCACAGTTTCATATTATCATCAAAAAGCAGATAACGCTTTGTTTTTCTATTGCTGACAAGCAACATTGCTCCGCAATTATCGATGTTTTCTATCATTAACATATCATTGTAGAAACTGCGAATGTCTATGTTGCTCAATATATCTACATTATGTATAAGTATCGGTATCTGCGGTTCAAAGAGTACAGAAGCCTTTTTCAGTCCTCCGCCAGTGTCGAGTAAGGCATCCGTTTCATCGCTTATTCTTATGTCGATACCAAAATTTCCGTTTGCCGAAAGGAATTCCGTTATCTGGTTTGAGAAATGATGCACATTGACTATTATACGCTCAAAACCGGCAGCTTTCATTTTCAGGATAATGTGTTTTATAAGCGGTTCACCTCCCACACTTACCATAGCCTTCGGCATTTTGTCTGTAAGCGGTTTGAGACGAGTACCCAATCCTGCTGCGAAAATCATTGCTTGCATCATATATAATTGAATTTAATGCGTGCAAAATTACTAAAAAAAGTACATATTACGCTTTTTGAACTGCATTAATTGCAATATTATCATGCTTGTATATTAGAACAATGACATTACAAAGACTAACTTCTTGCATTCATTATCTGTTCTATGTGTTGCTCTCGGTGTATCACCTGCACCTCTATACCGAATTTTTCATGAATATGTTCTGCTAAATGCTGCGCGGAATAGACACTGCGATGCTGTCCTCCTGTGCATCCGAAGCTGAACATAAGGTTTGTAAATCCGCGCTGAATATAACGATATACGTGATGATCGGCAAGCTTATATACACTTTCAAGGAAGTTTAATATCTCTCCGTCATCTTCAAGAAAGCGTATCACCGGTTCATCAAGTCCGGTGAGTTTTTTATACGGTTCGTATCTGCCGGGATTGTGCGTACTGCGACAATCAAACACATATCCGCCACCATTTCCAGAGTTATCTTCCGGAATACCTTTCCTATAAGAAAAACTATACACTGTAACCTTCAATGGTCCGCTGCCATCATATTTTGAATAAGTTGCAGGACCGTCTTGCGGATGTCCCTTATATATATTGCTTTCTGACGTTCTGTATCCGTCTGCACGGTTTATTGCAGGTTGTTCCAAGATAGCAAACTGCGGCAATTCTGTCAGTTGTTTCAGTATCTCAATTAAATAAGGATATTGGAACTGCTGTCCGGTTGTAAGCAATTCCCGAAGGTTTTGTATTGCAGGCGGAATACTTTCTATGAAATGTTTTTTTCGTTCAAAATATCCTCTGAAACCGTATGCTCCAAGCACTTGAAGTGTCCTGAACAGGACGAAAAGACTTAATCGTTCTACAAAATGGCGTACAGACGGTACTTCCGTATTGTTTTTGAGCGAATTATAATATTCATATACAAGTTCTCTGCGCAGTTTATGAGAATATTTTGCAGATGCCTGCCACAGAAAAGATGCAAGATCATAATAATAAGGTCCTTTGCGTCCGCCTTGAAAATCGATAAAATAAGGTTTTCCTTTTGTATCGAGCATGATGTTACGCGCTTGGAAGTCTCTGTACATGAAGCTTTCTGTGGGTTCTGACGTCAAGTCTTTTGCAAAGAGATGGAAGTTTGCTTCCAGTTTCAGTTCATGGAAATCAAGTTCCGAAGGTTTTAGAAAGCAATATTTAAAGTAGTTAAGATCGAACAAAACACTGTTTCTGTCGAACTCAGGTTGAGGATAACAATTGCTCCAATCAAGTCCTCTCGCTCCTCTTATCTGTATGTTAGGCAGTTCCCTTATCGTGTTTACGAGTAATTGTTTCTCTTTCTGATTATATCTTCCTCCTGCTTTCCGTCCTCCTTCTATTGCATCATAAAGCGACATTGTGCCAAGATCAGTCTGTAAATATCGTAATCCGTCTTCGCTCACTGCGAGTATTTCAGGTACTGGTATCTGCCTTCTCACAAAATGTCTGGCAAGAGATATGAACGCATTATTTTCATCTCGGCTCGTTCCTATTGCTCCAATGACGCTCGCACCGTCTGCTCCTGTCATCCTGTAATATTGCCTGTTGCTGCCCGCACCGGGTATTTTCTCTGCGCTTAGAGGTTTTTCTTTCTTGAACGATATATATAATTCTATCAGTTTTTCCATAAAGCTGCCTTGAACGGCGTAGATTTTTATTGTTCTTTATTTTTCTTTTTTTCAAAGATAAGACATACAATGTGTTCGAGAACGAATAGTAACAGGAGAATACCGAGTGACATCCACCATGACTTTGTTATTAAAAGCAAGCCACCGGTTACTATCAAGAACAGTAACACACGTTTTATATCGAAATTCATTTTCATTGTGCAAACTTACAACTTTTTTTCGATACTGTGTGTCTGTGAGTATAATTATTTGGAAAGTAATAACGAAATCATTTTCTTATTACTTATAAATGCTTATATTTAAAACATGTTTCCAAACATAAGTCATGTTATAATAATATTATTATATCGTAAAAACATATTATCGAAACAATCATGTTGCAACAGAAAGTTATTGTTTATAACACATTTTCAAATATTGTATCTATAAACCGGAACAATCTTATTATACAGACTCTGCACAAACTTCAATATGTAACTTAATGTGAGTTCGACGAATTATAATTATTTCTATAATTTGATTAATATCGCTTATTGTTTTATAGTACGGTTTGTATGACAAAACGTTTTTAGTAGTTCTAAAAAGCAATTAAACAGTGCCTTTTTCACACAATGAGCAAAATATAAAGGTCGTTGTTTCTGTCTTTGATACGTTTTTAGCAGCCATATCGATACGAAATAGTATTGTTTTACATTTATCGGACAGACATCAGGTCTGTCCCTACATGATGATTGTGATGTGTATAATTATATCCTGCATGTAGGGACGCGCCCTGTGCGTGTCCGGATTGCCACATTCATGTATGTATTCACAACAATATTGTATGTCTGTTCACTTTCCAACTTTCAACGGTTATAATTAAATCTTTTGGATTGAATTAATCGAACTAAGGTTAACTTATAAGAGTCTGTATATCAATATACTATAAATCGGATTTCAAAAGCTATCCTTCCAGACTGTAAAAGCTATTGTTTTACCCTGAGAAAGTTATCCTTTTGCGATGCAAAACAATAACTTTTGCATCGCAATGATAAAACATCGAAAATCCGGGAAGTTTTATTTAAAGATGAAACGTAAATCTGATTATTCGGAAATAATAATTATAAGAATAAAAACAAATATGAAAATACTTCCATTTAAGCATTTAACAAGAAATGAAAAAACGGTGTAAGACTAATATGAAAAATCAGCCTTACACCGTTTATATTTATTCGTTCATCGCCTATTCGTATACCTCTTCTATGCCGTTAATATAAGAAGGTTCATCCGTAGAGCATGGATTAAATCCTTCCGGAACTACGAATTTGGCATCAGGGTCATATCCCAACGATTTGTCACGATACACCTTTTTCATGAAGTAAGCCCATATAGGAAGTGCCATTGTCGCTCCTTGTCCCATTTGCATAGAGTCGAAATGTATGTCACGATCTTCTCCTCCTACCCAGCAACCGCTTACAAGTTCGGGGGTAAATCCCATAAACCAAGCGTCTGAATTTCGGTTTGTAGTACCCGTCTTAGCACCTATCTCACCTGTGAAATTATATCTGAAACGAAGTCGTCCTGCTGTTCCTCCGTCAACAACACCTTTGAGAATGTCAAGCATTTTGTTTGCACTTTCTTCGCTTATAACCTCATTCATACGGGGTTGAAACTCTGCTATCACATTGCCTTCGTTATCTTCTATGCGCGAGACAAAACGTGGTGCGCAGTGTATTCCGTTATTTGCAAATGTCGTATAAGCACTTACCATCTCTGCAACACTAACCTCGCAAGGTCCTAAGGCAAGCGACATAGACGGATGAATGTCAGGATTTAATATTCCGAACTCATGTATAAGCTGCACGAAAGCCTGCGGATTTAACTTGCTCATGAGATAGGCTGAAATCCAGTTGTTAGACTGTGCGAGCCCCCATTTCAATGTAACCATTTGTCCATATCTGCGACGATTGGCATTTCTTGGTGTCCAAGGGACACCTGCGACTATATATGTGCGTTGCACATTCGGCGCAACATCGCAAGGTGAAAATCCGTTTTCCATTGCGAGAGAATAAAGGAATGGCTTTATCGTAGAACCTATCTGTCTGCGTCCGTTCATAACCATATCATACTGGAAATG
>CALGRN010000186.1 GCA_937880835.1 uncultured Prevotella sp.
AAGTGTGCATATACTGCTAAACATCGGCTTCAAGGACATAATAGGAATAGAGAAATATTCTTCCGTTTTCTATGGAAACAAGGCTGATGGAAAGATAAACCGTGACTCTTCGACAGGCAGAGGAGGCGCAATTCCTTCGCTCGGAGAAATCAGAAACTGTCATATAAATGTGGGAACGGGTAAGGAACTGACAATAAAAGAACTTTCAGAACTTGTCGTAAAGACAGTTGGTTTCGAAGGGGAGATTGTGTTCGATGCTTCCAAACCGGACGGAACACCGCGCAAACTGATTGACGTAAGCAAGTTGCATTCTCTCGGTTGGACTCATAAAGTAGAGATTGCAGAAGGTGTGAGCAGACTTTTCCAATGGTATAAGAATAGTCTTTGCTCGTCTTGAAAACATATTCAAGAGAAACAATCTCAAACAGATGTTTCTTTTTTATAATATTCATGTAAAATCGCAGTTTTATTCTTGAATTTCAAAAGTTATTGTTTCGCGATTTAAAAGTTATCCTTTTGCATCACAAAACAATAACTTTTGCAGTCTAAAAGAAATCCTTTTAATAAGCTTTAAATTAAAAGCCAATTAACGGGAGTTTTGTAAATACGTTGAAAAGTTTTAAGCCTTTCAAGCTATTCATAATATCAATGTGTAAAAAACGATAGTGTCTTTTTATGAAAAGTACATATTTTATTTCTAACGAATACACCTTTTTATTGATACTCTGATAATCAGTGCATTAAAAGAGTATTGAAAATGATCCTAATTTGCTTGTTTTTATGACTGCCGGAATATAATATTCTCTACATAATTTTCGGACAGACACGTAGTCTGTTCCTACATTTTTATTGCTCGTAAGGACACACCCCATACGTGTCCGAATAACCTTGAAAATCCACAATTAAAGCAATGTCGTGCATGATTATTGCTTTCATACAAACATAAGAAGCCATTCACCTAAATTACATTATATTATAACACATAGAATTCAGTATTTCAATGCTGCAACAAACTTTCCGTTGTATTTCATAATCACAGCCTGCACTACACCTCTTAAAGCAAGAAACAGGATGAAAGCCAACCATAAGGCATGGTTCTGCATAACACTTTTGAACATAAAGAACACCATAAAGAAAGACAATCCTGCAATACAAGAGGATATAAGCATTCCGCGCGTAGCAGTCATACCTATATATATACCATCGTAAACAAAAGCCACTACACCGGCAACAGGTATTGCCACTGCCCAAAGGTAATATTCTTCCGATGCAGTTATGACACTGGTGTCATCTGTAAGAAGTGAAAGAAAAGCACTGCCTCCAAATAAATAAAGAAGCGTAAACAGCAAAGACATCACCCCACCCCATTTATACAAACTGTTGACAGTGTTGCGCAAACCAACCTTATTGCCTGCTCCGTAATACTTTCCGCTTAGAGCTTCGCCTGCATAAGCGAAGCCATCCATAATGTAAGAGAACAAAGTGTATAGCGTCATAAGCAGAGTGTTAACGGCAAGAGTAGTAGCTCCGTATCTTGAACCTGCCGAAGTGAAAAACAGATTTACTCCTACGAGAAACAAAGTGCGAAGGAATATATCGCTGTTGGTATTGAAGAAACCGGCAAAAGCCTCTCTTTCGAACAGACCTTTCAGTTTTACATATATACGTAGTCTGCCGTAATATCTGAAAAACAAGCACAATGCGAGAACCGCACCTGCATGCTGTGCGATGACTGTACCAAGCGCAACACCTTCCATTTTCATCTCGAATACATATACAAACAAAAGACTCGCCGCAATGTTTACTATATTCTGAAATATTGAAACAAACATGGGGATGCGCGTATTCTGCATACCTATAAACCAACCAGTAAGACTGTAAAGCGACAAAACTGCCGGTGCACCCCATATACAGATGTCGAAATAAGACGTGGTAAGCGGTATCATGTCGCCCGAAGGACGCATTATCCAGAAGGCAAGCAAGCGCAACGGATGCTGAAAGGCTATAAGACATAACGATACAAAGAGCGATACGGACATGGAACGCAACAGCAATCGCATCACATTATCCAAATCTCTGCGTCCGAAAGCCTGCGAAACCATTCCGCTCGTACCCATACGCAGGAAGCCGAAAATCCAATATATGACATTGAACAGCATGCTTCCAATGGCAATAGCTCCTATATAAGAGGCATCACCAAGATGCCCGACAATAGCCACATCCACAAGTCCAAGCAGCGGAACGGTGATGTTTGTAACTATCGAAGGTATCGCAATTTTCAATATACGGCGGTTTATAGAAGTCATAAAAGAACACATTTAAAATACTCAAAGTGCAAAGTTAGAAATAAAAAACGGAAAACATAAAGCATGACAAAGAAAATGAAGAGGACCCGAAGCTGATGCAAACCGACTGATAACGAGCAGGGAAACGGAATGATTTGCATGAAACAAACCTAAAAAACATGCCAATAATTTTCCAATCAATCAAAACTTTGAACTTTCTGCTATTATTAAATCTATTTTTAGTAACTTTGCAGCATACAAAATATAATTGTCAAACTAAACAAAAAAATAAAATGAAAGCATTTGTTTTTCCGGGACAAGGAGCACAATTCACAGGAATGGGTAAGGATTTATATGAAAACAACCCACTTGCGAAAGAACTTTTTGAGAAAGCTAACTATATTCTCGGCTATCGTATTACAGATATTATGTTTGAAGGAACAGACGAAGAACTGAAACAAACGAAAGTTACTCAACCCGCAGTTTTCCTTCATAGCGTCATAAGTGCACTGTGCATGGGCGATGCTTTTAAGCCTTCTATGGTTGCTGGTCACTCTCTCGGCGAGTTCTCTGCACTTGTAGCATCGGGCGCATTGAGTTTTGAAGACGGTCTCCGACTTGTATATGCCCGCGCAATGGCTATGCAGAAAGCCTGCGAGATAGCCCCCTCTACTATGGCAGCCATAATAGGAATAGACGACAAGAAGGTTGAAGAGATATGCGCAAACATAAACAAGGAAGGACACATAGTTGTGCCGGCGAACTTCAATTGTCCCGGTCAGCTTGTCATTTCGGGCAACATTGAAGCTGTAAACGAAGCCTGCGAAGCTATCAAGGCAGCAGGTGCAAAGCGTGCACTTAAGCTTGCCGTTTCAGGAGCATTCCACTCTCCATTCATGAAGCCAGCAGAGAATGAGCTTGCTGAGGCAATTAAGGCTACAACATTCTCAGCTCCTAAGTGTCCTGTTTATCAGAACGTATCAACAAAGGCTGAGACTGACCCTGAGGTTATCAAATCTAACTTGCTACGTCAGTTGACATCTCCAGTTAAGTGGACTCAGAGCGTACAGAATATGATTGCCGACGGTGCAACAAGCTTCACAGAGGTTGGTCCTGGAGCAGTGCTTCAGGGTATGATCAAGAAGATCAACAAAGAGTGGTGCAAGGAGCACGAGGTTAAGGGTGCAGCTCTATAATGCATAATTTGTAATGAATAATTCATAATGTCGGTTCATTCCGGCGGATTATGAAATCCATATATCCCGTGAAAACGGTCGATCAAATTAATTAGCCTACGGTTTGAAACCGTAGGCTTTTTTATTCGATAATATTACAATTCATTTAACGGAAATTTTACGTTCTTATTCCGATTCACTTAGTCAACCCAAATTCAACATTGATTTTCAACATATTACAAAAAAGTAAAAAAAGCCCCATTTTTTACGCTTGTTACTTGCAAATTTATTAGCTGAAAACATTGGAAATATAATTTATTTTTAAGACCTTTGCAGAGAAGTTCTTAAAGCGCTAGATAAAGTGCAAAAACAAAAAGTTTAATCTAAAGGTAATTTTTATGAATAACGAAAAAATTGACAAAATGAATGCTCCCGGAGAATTGAGAACTCTGCTCCAATTAGCAATTGATTACAAAAAGAGCCAATTCTTTCTTGACATGATGTCGTTTTGCAACAAAATGAGACATCTTAACCCATACAACGCAATGCTTGTATATATACAGATGCCAGGATCCAGGTATACTTTATCAGCTGGGGAATGGAAAAAATTTGGAAGAATACTGAAACCTAATGCAAAACCAATATTAATCTTAAACTTTCAGCCAGTAGGTTTCGTATACGATATTTCAGATACAATGGAAGATCCAGAATCAAACGTATCAAAAAGCGTCGAATATATGCTGAATGAGTTAGAGACAATGAATTCTATAGTCTCAATGAAAAAAAATTGTGTTGATTTTGATATACTATACAGAAACATCAATATGAACGGTATTGCAATAGATGATCAAATGAATGCAGGATCAACTTTCTCTGCAAAGATTGAACGTCTCAAATACCCTATCGACACTAAATTAGATGTAAAAAAAGGGTTAAGTTTAGTACACCCACTTCCCTATCTGCTAAGCATAAACATACATGCATCAAAAGGAGAAACTCTCGCAAGTATTTTTCATGAATTAGGTCATTTCTTTTGTTGTCATATGAGTTTTCCAGAAGAATGGACTGAAATAAAAAAAATACTTTCTTCAAAAGTACAATTTAAATTTGAGCCATGGGAAGTAAGACATATTTCTTACGAGGCGAGAGAAATAGAAGCAGAG
>CALGRN010000187.1 GCA_937880835.1 uncultured Prevotella sp.
TGATAAATTTCTGAAACATGCTTGGGATTGGACACATGAACATGGCGGTATAATATTGAAACAATTACGTAAACTCGGAGCTTCATGCGATTGGGAACGTACTGCTTTCACTATGGATGAGAAACGAAGTGAAAGTGTAATAAAAGTGTTCTGCGACCTTTATGAGAAAGGTTATATATACAGAGGAGTCAGAATGGTAAACTGGGACCCGCAGGCACAAACCGCATTATCCGATGAGGAGGTAATATATAAGGATGAGCATTCAAAGTTGTATTATCTTCGCTATTATGTTGTAGAAGAACCTAACAAGTATGCAATAGTAGCAACTACGCGTCCTGAAACAATAATGGGAGACACAGCAATGTGTATAAATCCCAATGATCCGAAAAACGAATGGCTTAAAGGAAAACACGTGACAGTTCCTCTTGTAGGCAGACAAATACCTGTTATTGAAGACGAATATGTTGACATGGAGTTCGGTACGGGATGCCTGAAAGTCACACCTGCACACGACATAAACGACCATGCGCTTGGTTTAAAGCATGGACTTGATACTATTGATATTTTCAATGACAACGGAACCATATCGGAAGCTGCCGGAATGTATGTCGGTATGGACAGAATGGATGTCAGAAAGCAAATTTCGCACGAACTTGAAGTTGCCGGACTGATGGAAAAAACAGAAGACTACAACAACAAAGTGGGCTTCTCTGAACGTACCAATGTTCCAATAGAGCCGAAACTTTCTACGCAATGGTTCTTGAAAATGCAACATTTCGCAGACATCGCTTTAAACCCTGTCATGGACGATGAAATAAGGTTCTATCCTGCAAAATACAAGAACACATATCGTCATTGGCTTGAAAACATAAAAGATTGGTGTATCAGTCGTCAGCTGTGGTGGGGACATCGCATACCTGCATACTATTTCAATGTAAACGGAAAAAATGAATGCGTGGTTGCAAAAACAGCTGATGAGGCATTGGCAAAGGCGAGAGAGAAAGTTCCGGAATTAAAGGCGGAAGAACTTGTTCAGGATGATGATTGTCTGGATACGTGGTTCTCTTCATGGCTTTGGCCTATTTCCGTGTTTGACGGTATAAATAATCCCGGCAATGAAGAAGTGAATTATTATTATCCCACTTCCGACCTTGTGACAGCTCCGGATATTATTTTCTTCTGGGTAGCAAGAATGATTATGGCAGGCTATGAATATAAAAATACAGCTCCGTTCAAGCACGTTTACTTTACGGGAATAGTACGCGACAAACTCGGACGTAAGATGTCTAAGAGTCTTGGCAATTCGCCTGACCCTATCGCACTTATAGACAAGTATGGTGCTGACGGTGTTCGCATGGGAATGATGTTATCTGCTCCTGCCGGAAATGACATCCTTTTCGATGAGACTCTCTGTGAACAAGGACGTAACTTCAATAATAAGATATGGAATGCTTTCCGTCTTGTGAAGAGTTGGAACATTTCCGAAGGCAAACAGTCGAATATCAACAAGATTGCAATAAAATGGTTTGATGCACAACTGAAAATAACAAATGAAGAGATAAACGACTTGTTCAAGAAATATAGAATTTCGGAAGCATTGATGTCTGTGTATCGTCTTTTCTGGGATGAATTTTCAAGTTGGTATCTCGAAATGGTGAAACCAGCCTACGGAATGCCGATAGATCGCGATACTTACAATGCTACAATAGGCTTTTTCGACACTCTTTTGAAAATGTTACACCCGTTTATGCCGTTCATAACGGAAGAACTGTGGCAACATATAAGCGAGAGAAACGACGGAGAATCTATAATGTGCGAAAAGCTCGAAATATCACATTTTACCGAAGATGAAAGCAGACTTGTTGCAGATGTAGAAGTAGTTAAACAGATTATCGGAGGTGTCCGCACCATTCGTAACCAGAAAAACATATCACCAAAAGAGCTGTTAAACCTCGTTTCGATAGGTAATTTCAACTATTCGGCATACAGTGATGTGATAATTAAAATGGCAAATGTAGGCGAGATAAAAGTAGAAACGGAAAAAGATGCCTCATATTCTGCCTTTATGGTAGGTACAAATGAGTTTGCCGTTCCATTGGGAGACATGATTGACATTGATGCTGAGATAGAGAAACAGGAAGCTCAACTCGCCCATCTCGAAGGTTTTCTTGCCGGTATAAAAAAGAAACCTTCCAATGAGAAGTTCGTATCTAATGCCCCCGAAGCTGTTGTTGCTCTTGAAAGAAAGAAGCAAAGTGACTCGGAAGAGAAGATTGCTTCGCTTAAAGAATCCATCGCAGAGCTAAGAAAGAAACAGTAGTCCGCGATTTATTCAGCATAAATCGGACGAACTACATTTGCCCGATAATTCAGCAAATTGTGAGATTTCTTAATAGCATATACTTACATCGCCTGAACGATTTTTTTATATCGTTCAGGCGATTTTCATTATATCGTCAGACAGGTGTATAAATCGTATTGTCAAAAGTCAACAATAACGGTAGGAAGTATATATATACCTTTTGGTACATTAACGTCCATTGAATTCTTTTATTTTAGTTCATAAGCCCCACTTGCCGTCTTACGTTTCAGTATTTCAAGATGAAAATCAACTCCGCATATTATACCGTTGCTTCGCAAAACAGATTCTACGGTTTTTCTTGCAAGTTCCGGATGATTGTTCTCTTCGCTAAGATGACAGAGCCAAACTTGCTTTAAGTTTGGAGATGCATTATTTACAAGTGTTTCGGCACATTCATTATTACTTAGATGTCCATTTTCGCCAGTTATTCGTTCTTTTAGATGCATTGGATAAGAACCTGCATATAGCATCTCTTTGTCATAATTGGCTTCAATCACAAGATAGTTGGCTTCGGTTACAAAACCTTTCATTTCTTCCGTTACATGACCGACATCTGTCATAAGACAGAACACCGATCCTTCATATTCTATCTTGTATCCCACGTTATCTGTACTGTCATGAGGTACGCCGAAAGGTGTAACCTTGAATTCTCCTATTTGATATGTTGTGTTCTTATATATAAGTTTTACGCACGAGGGGTGAATTTTGCGCTTAACGCAGTAATTCTTGTTTATACCCTCATGAACCTTATTTGTTGTATATATCGGCAGATTAAAGTCTCCGCTAAGGCTTCCCACCGATTTCACATGGTCGGCATGATCGTGTGTAATCAGTACATTATTAATATTTTTAAGTGACAATCCGAAGTCGCGGAATTGTCTTTTAAGAAGACGTATGCCAACGCCTGCATCTATAAGGAGTCCGTCGGTTTGGGTAAATAGATAATAACAATTTCCACTGCTGCCACTTCCGAAAGATATGAATTTCAACATTTACTTTTATAAAATTTCGTGCAAACTTACTAAAAATAGCCGTAACAAGAGCATTTATTTACGAGTTTTTAAATCATATAAGCCTCTGTTTCAAATAAACTTCATTTGAATATGATGCGAGCAGAACAAATTTTTAACTATGGAATTTTAGAAATATCGGTAAAAGAGCCTTCCCACATAATGTTTTTATATTAACAACAAAGGTATTAACTTATGATGAATAAACCTTATCAAAATTATATTAACCTGAGTTCGATTAATTCAATCCAAAAGATTTAATTATAACCGCACGTAGGGACAGCCCCCGTGTCTGTCCGA
>CALGRN010000188.1 GCA_937880835.1 uncultured Prevotella sp.
GGCGAGATGAAGCGCGGAATAACCATAGCCACAGGCTATGAGTTCAGCCGTCTTGTGCATATTGCTGATTGATAATACTGTATTATTTTATATTTTTAAAACCGATAAGGAGGTTGCGCCGTTATGCGTAACCTCCTTTTTTGTTCACGATTCCATTATCACGCAACCGTTTATGACAAGTATCATGGCGCAATTGGTGCAATGCTGATTATCAATATATTACAAACGACTTTTCAAAAGTTATCCTTTTAGCTTGCAAAAGCTATCCTTTCATAAGGCAAAACAATAGCTTTTGCAAGCTAAAAGGATAACTTTTGAAAAACAGCTTTTTAACGAGCGTAAACTTGCAGAATGATTATTGAAGGAAAAGAAAAGAGGACGCGTATTCATCTACGCATCCTCTCCTTCGGCTTTTAAAAGCCTTCGTATGTATTTTAGCTATCTTGTCGTCTGTCAGTTTCCGTGTCTTTATGTTACCGTCGTAACGGTTTATTTTATCACTCTGTAATAATCGGGCTTGCGAGGTTTAGCCTCGTGCGGCTCTCCTTCTGCATAACCGAGAGCCAATGCGCCTATTCCGGCAAGTCCGTCGGGCAGTCCGAAACGTTTCATAAGAGCCTTTCCCTCTTCCGAGTCGAACATTTTGTCCTCTCTGTTTATCCAACATGAGCCCAAACCAATGCTGTGAGCTGCAAGCATCATCGTACCGAGCACGAGGCTTCCGTCTTTCTCTCCGTTTGCCCAATCAACGGGAGCAAACACCAGAACCAATGTCGGCGCATCGTAATAAGGATTCGATTCCGTTCCCATAATTTCGGCATTCATACGCACAAGCTGCGCTTTTATCTCCTCGTTCTGCACCGCAACGATGTAAGGATATTGCTTTCCTTTGCCCGTAGGCGACCATGTTCCTGCTTCAAGCACAGTGTTCAGCTCATTGTCTGTAATCTGTTCGCTCTTATATTTGCGAACACTTCGGCGCATACGTATCGCCTTCAATACTTCATTTTCCATAATTCCTTGTTTTTATTTCGTTTTTTCGAGTGTAGGTTTCTGTTCCTATGGGCAACAGCTCACGGTGTTTTCATGTCTCCGTATCTATATTTCTTGCACGGTGTAAAATCAATCTTGCTGTTATCAACACGCAGAAAAACACGCGTGGAGTGAAGCCGTTGTTACGCTTGAAAAGTTTTTTTATATCACATTGATACTTATTTTTTATAATTAAACCTCAATAGACGGAAAATATTGTTTATTTTTGCATAAATCTTTATAAATACGATGACAAAAAAAGACAGAAACAGTTTCAGGTTTGAAGTGTGCGCCAATGGCGTGGAAAGTTGCATTGCAGCGCAACAAGGAGGTGCAGACCGTGTTGAACTTTGTGCGGGAATACCCGAAGGCGGGACTACTCCTTCCTACGGAGAGATGCTCGTTGCGCGCCGAATACTTACGCACACACGGCTCAACGTGATAATACGTCCGCGCGGAGGAGACTTTCTTTACACTCCGTTGGAACTTGAACGGATGGCAGCCGATATTGACATTGCGAAGCAATTAGGCG
>CALGRN010000189.1 GCA_937880835.1 uncultured Prevotella sp.
ACCCGGCAAAGAGAAAAATAAGGGTAAACAAATAAAAGAGTACCACTACTTTGTTGCACCGATTAGGATGAACGGGAAAAATTATAGAGCCTTAATTACTGCCAGAGAAAAGCAAAATTCAAACATCTTATATGTTGTGAACACTGAGGTTATGCAAATAAAAAACGGTGCCGGATTTTCAGCAGGTCAAAAGCCTCCTAATGTACCGGATCTACCGTTTGACATAAGTGTAACAGATTTGGTAAAAGGTGTCAAGACCCATGATTACAGGACAAATCAAGACAGGTTTTACAATGCAAATGATATTAAATTCTCATTAAGTGCGGCGATAGAAGAAACGAAAGACCTTATAGCTATTCACAATCTGTCGGTTTCAAAGCTTTCACAAACACTTGAATTAGGTGGTATGCCTATGCCGAGCATAGCAATAACAAAGGCAAAGCAGGGACATAGCGATTTTGGCGAAGTGTCGCTTGTATTAAACAAAGAGGCAATAGATCCGAAAGCTTCAGAGGCAAATGAGGTATATTCCGGAGACGCATATACGCCTACATTTCCGAGTGTAAACTATGAGGTAAATTCAAAGGCAGAGGACAGAATAAATAAGAGAGTAACAGAACTTTCTAAGGACGCGCCAGAAGACGTAAAAAAAACATTACGAAAGTACGCCTACGGACAAATGGAGGATCAGATTAACCGTTGGGGCGGTGAACAGGGTTTAATTGAAAGCCTTATGAATGACCAGTCCATGAAACAGGTTTACTTAAACGAAAGAGGGCAGTACGTTGACACCATTATTAAAAAGACAGAAACAAAGCTTTCTGACGCTCAGATAAAGGAATACGATACCTTAATATCAGAACTTGGTGAAGACGTTGTAGAGGCAATAAAGGCTCCAGATGTGCGAAGGGCGTCTGAACATCGCAAGGAATACTTTAAGGAACATGGAGACGCTATAAAGGCTGCCTATGGGAAATTCTTAAAAGATGATATTCCGGGAATTACAGATGAGGAAGTAAATGACGTTATTTCCTCAATGCGCACAATGGGACTGCTGCGTGAAGTTGCAGCCGCAAGGAAATATATTGTCAATGGTACGACAACCTACAAGGAGGAGCCTGACTATAACGCAACACGCGAGGAAGTAAACAGACGAGTAGATGAAGCGGCTTATAAGAAGTGGCTTACTGACTTATTTAATGGGGTTGAGGAAACCAAAGGAATAAGAAACGATAAAGACACCTTTACGCCGAGCGGTAACAGGCGCAGTTTTAGTGCGCTTCATTATGAATACAATCTCGAAAACATTGTCAAGGCTATGAAAAAGGAAGAGGCGCAAGGACAGGCAGCCTTTGGAACTGGCAATATAAGAGGTGCCGCTGCGGAAAAATTAGGCTCAATTGCAGAAATAAGGCAGAGAGCTAAGCTGCTGCAGGCGATGCCGGAAGAAGGATTTGCTGCAGCAAAAAAAGATTTTGACGACAGGTTTATGGAGCTTGCTGCCAGTTTAGCAAAACACGACGCAGGCTTTACGGATGCATCCGCACTTCTCGCTGAGGCGGTAGCTAAGAACAAAACGAAAAGCGGTATGGCACGCTATATTCAAAGAGAGGGCGAAGGGTGGACTAATTACTCTGACTACATAGTTGATGATTTAGTTGACCTTGTGGAAGACATCCGAAAAATGCCAACAACATATTTTGAAGCTAAACCGCGCCGCGCAGTATCTTTCAATGAGATATACACTGCCTTAGTTCCGGACAATATACCTGCAGAACTGAGCGACAAGCTCAGCGAATACGGTATAAGCACAGTAAAGTATGAAGCCGGCAACAATGAGGATAGGCTTGCGAAGCTTAATTCTATGAATGATGCTATGTTCTCACTTGGCGAGCCTGTAGCACCATACGGCAGAATACAGAGCAGAGATATAAAACTGCAGGATGCCATAAACGAAAAACTTGATAACATAAACACTGAAGTTGATAAGACTGCACCTGTTAGGGACACAGCACCGGTGAAACCAGAGCGCAAACCTTACGAAACAGGCAGAGCTTTAACTGAGGAAGATATACCTTTCATCGAGCAGTCTAACGCGGAAGCGTTTGACAGTCTGCCGGTTAATGGTATGGATTACGACTCAATTCAGTTAAGAATCGAGCAGATTAAGGCAGAAATTGGCGACATGGCAGAAAACTTAAAAACAGACTCTAAAACAGGTGTTTCATATGATGCCAGAACGGGAGAGCCTATAGACATTGACCGGTTTATGGAGGAGTATAACAACAAAGATAACGAGCTTGAACATCTCCAAGACATGATGAGCGACGTTGACGCACGCGAGACGGCAGCAACAGAAAATCAGTATGCAGATGTCGAAAGTCCTTTAGAAAACGAAGGGCGCGACATGGAGAACGTCGGCAGCAGAAAAGTGAAAGCATACATGTATGAAAATCCGGAAGTAAAACCGTTCTTTCAGGAAGAAGCAGGGTATATGCTGACGGAGCTTAAAGAATCTGTTAAGGGTGAAAAATTCTATAACGACCAGTTGTATTATGACTCAAACGGAGAGCAGGGCTTCTTTGGAACGAAACGTCAAACTTCATCGGAGATAGCATACCTGTTAGATCAGCACAAATACACATATGCAGATATTGAAAAAGGGCTTAATGCAATTATTGAAGATCATGGGGCTGAAAATATTGCTGTTGCAAAACGTATTGAATTTTTCTTAGATGAAAGACTCAGAGAAGGGCATACAGATTCTCTTTACGGCGATGAAATACCGCCTAATCAGGAGTATATAGACCTTCTGAGAGAAAAGGAAATAATGCAGTACACGGACGAAGCGTTTAATAATTATGATTGGAAAGGACTGTATAACACATTAACACCAGAAGTAGCACCGGAAGACATTGCACCTGTAAGACCAATGACAGAGGGTTCGGTAGATTATATTACTAACCTTATGCGCGAAAAAGGCGTAGATGAAGCGGACATACTGGAACAGTACGGGATTGACTCACTGCAGGATATGACGCAACCGCAGTTTATGGAAGCGGTAGACAACCTTAATGCTGATATATTACCTGTTAAGAAAGAAAAGCCTGTAAGAAGCAATGTTAGAGCCGAGGACGCACCGACAACAGGCGTGCAGCAGAGATTTAACACAAAGACCGGACAGATTGAAGACGTACAGGAGCCGATAGCAACACGCACGCGCAAAGAGCTCAGAAAAGCACTTATAGAAAACGATAAGGGCTTTATGATAAGAGCTATGGATAACGCTAAAAATCGTTCAATGGCACTTCTGAATAATACGGACACAATCAGGGTTACAGAATTGGTATTCGGGCGTGAAGCGGCGAAAAAAATTAACAAGTTAATATTCCAAGAGGAAATTGACAACGAAGCACGTTCTATAGCATGGCAGAACAAGCAACGAAAAATCATTAGAGAGTTAGGCATAAAGCCGCGAAGCAAGATGAGTGCTGCAGTTCAGAAATTCGGGGAAAAACAGTACGTCAATGAATATGACGAGGTTGTACCGTATACCGAAGTTACATTAAAAACAGAGTTCCCGGACATAGGCGATCAGGCAAAGATACGCAAAGCGGCATTTGTAATTCGCGAACTGTACGACAGCTATATAGATCGTGCAAACGTAGTTCTGACAGACTTAGGTTTTGAGCCTATTCATAAGCGCGACGATTACATGAGACATTTTTCAGAGCTTACAGATGTATTCTCGCGATACGGAATACCGTTCAATCCTAAAAACATGGAAGAACACAGACTCCCGACGGACATAAACGGAATTACAGATACATTCTCACCGCAGAAAAACTATTTTGCGAGTATGCAGCCAAGAAAGGGCATAAAGACAAACTATGACGCTATTACCGGTATAGACGGGTACATAGGCGGCATAGCAAACCTTATCTGGCATACAGAGGACATTCAGCGAGGCAGAGCATTAGAAGAGCTTATACGCGAAACCTACGGACAGGAACAGGGCATCGAAAACGCTAAGGAAATTGAAAATCTCACAGAACAGGAGCTGTTTGACAGAATAGGGAAGGTAAACGAAAACCATCTGTCTAACTATGCTGCATGGGTGCATGAATGGACTAACACTGTAGCAGGCAAGAAAAACAAGGTTGATAGATCCATTGAAAGCATGTTCGGACGTAAAGCGTTCTCATTTATTGATGAGATACGCAAGCAGGTCGGGTCCAACATGATAGGACTAAATCTTTCTTCATCGCTCACTAACCTGATAGCACCGGTGCAGGCACTTTCAAAGACCGGAAAGGTAGCATTCGCGAAAGGAACAGTAGATACATTCCGTAATATATTCAGTAATGACGGATTTGTGGATAGGAACGCCTTCCTCACAGCGCGTTTCGGAACGGATATGGTATCTAAGACGGCATGGGACAAAGCAAGAGATGTAGCATATATCTTTATGAAAGGCGTTGACTATTTCTCAGCTAACCAGATAGTCAGGGGCAAATACCATGAATTGCGAGCTAAAGGAATGAGCGATAAAGAAGCTCATGCGGAGGCAGGAAAGTTCGCAGCGCGTATTATGGGTGACAGAACGAAAGGTGCCAACGCTCAGTTTTTTGACTCAAAGCTCATAGGACTTGTTACACAGTTCCAACTTGAAGTTAATAACCAAGTATACGCCATGTTTTATGACACATACCATGAAAGCAAGGAACAGGCAAAGGGAAGTGCTATTAAGACTGCTGCAGGAATGACATTTACATTAGGACAGCTATTCGCGTTTACTCACCTTTTCGGCAAAGCTTTTGAGTCTGTAGCAGGCTACAATCCTACATTTGACGTTATAGGTATTATTGCAACAGCTTTAGGGTTTGGCGATGATGATGACGACAAGACGCAGGGTGAAAGAATTGAAGCGGCTGCGGAAGAGTTAGCAAAGGCACTGCCATACGCAAGTATACTAACCGGCGGCGGACGTATTCCTATTGCATCAGCACTTCCAGTCAAGCAGTTGTTTAGCGGAAAGGACGATTACGGCAATGACAAGTCAAGGCTCGAAACAATAAAAGAAACACTGCCGTATTACCTGCTTCCGGGCGGCTACGGACAAATTAAGAAGACAACACAAGGATTAGGAATGTTCGATAAGGATAATCCGGTTCCCGGCTCATACACAGACAGCGGAAATTTGAGGTTTCCGGTAGAAAAAACGCCGTTGAACATGGCGAGAGCTGCAGTGTTCGGGCAGTGGTCGGGTGAAGCGGCAAGAGATTATTTTGACAACGAACGCCTGCCACTTAAAGAAAAGCAGATACAGGAGTACAAGGAACTCGATATTCCGATTAAAGAATACTGGGATATACGCGAAGGACTTAAAAGTCGGAAGGATCTCGAAGGTAAATTTGAATACGTTGACAGCTTAGACCTGCCACTCAAGAAAAAGAACGTACTCATTAATAATGTTGTAGACCGAAAAGAAAAGGTGAACATGAAAGATTACGACACCTACGGAAGCCTTAAAGAGTTCGATTTTGCAACGAAATATCCGAAAAAATATAAATTCCTGCAAAATAACGGCGTATCGTGGAATGAATATAACGCGAGCGAAGAGTCCAGAGAGGCGTATAACTGGGCGTATAAGAACAGAAAAGGCTATGCGATTGCAAAGGCTGTAACCGGAGATGTTATCGCGTACAGAACTATTACAAAGGAATTAAACGACATCAAAGCGGACAAGGACAGCAGCGGCAAAACTATTGCCAACAGCAGAAAGGCAAAGGTAATCGACTACCTTAACAATTCGAACTTGAATTATGAGTCAAAACTTATTCTGTTCAAGAAGGAATACAACAGTGATGACGAACACAACAACGAGATTATTGAATATCTGAATAACCGGGAGGATATTTCGTATAAGCAAATGGAAAGAATTTTGACAGAAATAGGATTCACTGTAGAAAGTGACGGAACAGTGCGGTGGTAGGATTACGGGAATATTTCAGCGCAGTTATATGTTATAAATCAGATAAGGAGTTGAAATATGGATAAAAGAGACAGGGGCGGTGTAAGAACCGCCCAAGACCTTGAACGTAAATACGGGCTGGCAGGAATACAAAAAGCTGTGGAACAGAGCGCAGAGGGAATTAACAAGGTTGAAAGCGAGCTGACAAATTTTGCAAACGCGACTCAACGGCAGTTCCTGCAAATGCAAGATGAAATATCTGAGGATATACAAAGTCTTGAAGATAAAATTGATACGCTGCAGGAAATCTGGTTTTATTCCGGAGCGCCTACGCTTAATAATCCGCCTGTAAGTGGTTGGGATATATCCGACTACACTAAACATGTGGGGGATATGTATTATGACACTGCAACAGGATATGGCTACAGGTTCATGTTTGCGTCAGGCGTGTACTCATGGGAGCAGATACAGGATCAGGACACGGTGGAAGCTTTAGCTCTTGCTAATGCTGCCAGTGATACGGCGGACGCAAAGAGGCGTGTATTTGTGGGACAGCCTTCACCGCCGTATGATAACGGGGATTTATGGCTTAACAATCAGGAAATATATGTTTGCCAGATTTCTAAAAGTGAGGGCGTGTTTGAAGATAATGATTTTATAATCGCAACAAAATACACCGATGATACCGTAGCTAACAGAGTAGGCGACAATCTGGAAGTTATACGCGGTTCGGTTTTAACCATACAGGAAAATCAGGACGCTTTTAAGATCGATATAGAAAACCAAGTCAAAACCATTAATGAACTGCAGGAAGAGACTATAGAGAGCGTTGAAAGGATGTCGTATGCGTTCACCACAGACGATTTAGCGATAGCAAAATCGAGCGATCCTGTTAATACAAGAATAAACAATCAGGGATTGAAGGTATACAACTATAATTCGTTGCAGGCGATATTCAACCACAAGGGAACCGGAGTGCAGAAGTTAATCGTTGTAGGTGATTCACAGCTCGCGAATTTGAGAATTTCTAAAGCAAAAGACGAAAACGGCAACGATTGTACGGATATTAGTTTCTTAGTTTCCAATATTCAGAGGTTATCAGACTTAGAATAGGAGGATTTATATGGCAGCGTCAAGAGTGGCGTGCGCGTCGTTTAACATTGGAGCTAACGCCGCGATAACTATAATGCGCGATTCGAGCGCATATACGCATACTATTACATATCGATTCGGCAATGCGACCGGAACAATAGTTACAAAGACAAGTCAGACCGCTATAGTTTGGAACCCACCTGCAGCTATACTTTACCCACAAATTCCTAACGCGGTGAGCGGATACGGGACTATAACATGTAAGACATATGACGGCGACACATTAGTAGGAACTACAACAGCAACATTTTACGCATATGCAGCTAAGGAGGACTGTATACCGTCACTTTCGGCTGCAGTGGTAGACACAAATACTGCTGTAACCGAGGTAACAGGGAACAGTTCAACACTTGTGCGGTACATTTCAAAACCAAAGGTAACATTGACTACGGTGGCTAAGAATAGCGCGACAATAAAATCCTACAGCATAAACAATCCTGTAGGGCTGATTGCGACAGAAACGCCGTACACGTTTGGTACAGTCTATTCCGATACTTTCCGGTGTGCTGTATCGGACAGTAGAGGATATTCCAAGCAAATAGAGTATGTTGTTGCTAATTTTATTGAGTACGATCCGGCGCACTTTGACACCGTTTCGCTTGCGCGGACAGAAAGCACATCAACTACAGCGGTGTTCAGGGCTACAGGGTTTTGTTTTAAGGGCAGTTTCGGAAGTCAGAGCAATACACTCACAATAAAATATCGATACAAAACTACAGGCGAGTACAGTGCCTATACAACGTTATCTGGCGCGACATGGAATAACGATGGTTCATTCTCTATAACTGCAAACATCGAAAATCTATCACTGGATAATACATATACATTTGAGTTTATTGCAGAGGATAAGCTGTCTTCGTATGTTAATGCAGAGGTTGTGCTTTCGTCAGGCGATGGTGATCTGAGAATTGCAGCAGACTATATTCAGACTAAGAATGAACTTAGAATAGGCGATATTTTTAATGATGAGTGGAAAGGCGTAAAGGCAAGAAGGAAAATAGATGGCACGCCTTACTATGTAAGTTTTGGAGCTGGGAGATATGGCGATGAGGTTACATGTGCGATTGAACTTTTTAAGAATGATGTGAGAGTCGCACGTTACGATCTCAGAGAAGATGGTTATTTTTATAATTTTTTCAGCGGATTATCAGTTGCGGCAATGGCGGCAAACGGAGAAAATAGTCAAGGTTCTTTGATTTTAGATGGTGGCACTCGGATATTTATTCAGTGGGGCAGGGTAAGCATAACACCAGTTGATGCAGGTGTTACTTCAAATGTACGAATTAAATTTGATAGACCATTTGCAAGTGCACCGCAGATTTACATAAGCAAACTTCACGATATAAGCGTCGCAATGGAGGAGGGGAATACTACACCGACTGCTGACGGGGTGAATATATATATCAAAAGAGCTGACACAAAGACATCAGGGATATTCTGGTTGGCAATCGGCAGGGGAGAAGAGCCTTTGTCAGAACAGGAGGTATTAAGTGAGATATGACATAGATAACAACGGCTATATTACTAATTGTTATTGGAACTGCTATTCTGATACTTCTGTTGAATACACAGGCACTGTTCCGTTTCCGTATACAAGCATAGAGAGTTGGGCGGACAGTGAAATAATCAACTCATGGTATATAAATAACAACGGCGACTTAGAAAAAGATAGCGGTCGTGAAGCGGAACTAATGATACAGCAGGAACTACAGGCTATAGATAATGAACCGTTGGTATATAAAGATTTATATGAGAGTCAGGAAGCATTATATTCACAGTACGACATGGGTTTTGCGGATGAAAATCCGACAATTATTACCGATGCAATAAAATACACGCCATATATTGAGATAAGTAATTTATTGCCTGCACACGGGCGCGTAGATTTGTTTTCGCAAGGAAACCAGATGCTAAGTAACGATGCGATTTCGCAAACAATCAATGGCATTACATTTACTGCGGTCGGAGGACAAATAACTATAAGCGGTACTGCCACGGAGGCTTTTGAATATACTATAAGCGGCAGTGCAGATAACACGACTCCGATATGTGGAATTAAACAAAACCGTGATTATTCATTAGATGTAGGCGGATTAACTTGCGAGCTACGCAAGTATGACGGAGTTACGAGTGAAATAGTATATTCCGGTTATTCGGGGATATTTAATATTTCGGAGTATAAAAACATAACACATGCAGTGCTGCTTATTCCTGTCGGAGACATAGACGTAACAGTACGTCCGATGCTCAACATGGGTAGTGAGATTATGGAATGGGAACCATATAATTCGACTCACATAGGCATGAGTTTTGACATAGAAGAATATGATGAATTATATCCGAGCGACACATTATATCCGAGCGACACATTATATCCGGTTGAAAGTGGAGATGTCCGTTATATAGTTATCGACGGGATGCTTCAAACATTAGTCGATGGCGATGTCGAGTCTGTTATCGGGCGAGGAAATATAAAAATGATTCCAAGCAATAATGTCATATATGCGACACAGCCGGTAGCTTTATTTATTCAATACAAAACCGAAAACCTTACAGGATCATTTAATGGGATAAAGGCAGAAGCGATAAACATTACTAACAGAGGCGGAGCGCATACACCGTTTGTGTTTGAAAAGATTGAAAGTATTGGAGATCCTGTTTATGGCTATGATCAACGTACAAAAACATTGATGGGTCTTAATCAGTTCCAAATTCAAAATTTACGCACTTGGGATAATGGCAGAACTATTGATGAAATTAAGCAGGTAGACATTAATGATGAAGGCATTACCATGCGCGATGCTGAACCCGGCGGTTCAACACAAGGACTTACATTGAACATATCTTCTTGGGGCGGTCTTACACTGACAAACGAGCAAGGCACACGAATTCTGTCACTTGCACCGCTGGGGTTGTCTGGGGGGATGTCTGAAGGTCTTGATTACTATGAGATAAGCCGACAGGGTTTATGGTGTCAATCTATTTATAGTGGCTCCGGTTCGGCTCTTAATATAGACAGCTCCGGAAGGGTTCAGCGTACATCTTCCTCGCGCCGATATAAAGAAGATATTAAAGACTCGCAATTTGAGGTAGTCGCTCTTTATGATCTGCCAATACGACAGTTTAAGTATCGCAAAGGGTGTATTACAGAAGGCGACGAAAGAGAAAATGTGGACATTTTAGGATTTATAGCAGAAGAAGTTGAAAAAGCATTACCAATCGCTGCAATTCATAACAATGAGGGGGAAACTGAAGACTGGGATGTGCGTGTGATTGTTCCGGCAATGCTCCAACTAATTCAGCAACAGAAAAAAGAAATAGACGAGTTGAAAGAGAAAATAAAAGGAGGAAGATAATGAGTTATCAAAGAACAACGTGGGTTAATGGTGAAACGCCTATTAACGCAGACAATCTTAATAATATGGAAGAGGGAATAGCGGAAATAGAAAACATGGTTCCAAAATTTTCCGCAGGATACGAATTGATGGGAACTATACAGAATAACTCATACGCGGATAAATCAGTGACTTTTGATCCTCCGTTTTCAGACGTGCCGAACGTCGTTGCCTGCCTGTCAACCACAGGGACGGTTGGCAACATCGGTAACGTGTCGGTTGCAGTAAATGCCATCACGAAGACAGGCTGTACGATTAGAGTTTTCAACAACAGAGGATCTTCGTTGTCCCCAGCAGTTGAATGGATCGCGGTAGAAATATAAGTTAGAGAGCTACGGCTCTTTTAATTGATATGAAAGGAGACACTATTGGCACAAGGTGATGTCATATACATGTATGTTAAAAATACTGCTGCGCGAGGTAACGTTAGCGCATTGACAGGTATTACGCTGATGGAAATTTAATAAAAAAATTACAGGAATTTTCACCTGCTATATTGCTCTAAAATAAAGAGTAGTAAGGAGGTAAAGAATAATGAAAATTGCTAAAGGAACAATAATCAGAACTACCATGATGTTTATTGCCGCGCTTAATACGCTTTGTGCGGCGTTCGGGTTCACGACATTAGACATTGACAGCAACATGCTGTATACCATTGTAACGGGTATATTTGACGTAGCAACGCTTATCCTTGTCTGGTGGAAAGATAACAGTTTTACGGATCGTGCGCTTGCCCTCGAAGAGATAAAAAAAGCCATGAAAGAAGACGGGATAAAGAAAGTAATATCCATGTTTGGCGAGTTCGGTAAAGCCGTTGAAAATCTGTACGATGAAACTGAGGAGGTAAAATAAAATGCTAACCAAAACTCAGCGAAAAGAATATTTCAAGACTTTAGGGTTTGGAGAATACAATCCTGCGAATGTACTCAAAGTGCAGAAAAAGTATTTTACGAGAAAAGCAGATCAGGATGGAATATACGGAACTAACACGGACAAGCTCATTGTAAACCTATACCGCGTAATGAAGTATGCACCGCATTTTAAGATCACTGAATTTAAGTGCCACTGTAACGGCAAATACTGTACCGGCTATCCGGAATATCTGTCTATTGCAATGCTGAAAAACGTTGAAGCTGTCCGGGTGAAATTCGGAACTACTCATATTGCGTCAGGACTGCGCTGCAAAAAATGGAATACGCTGCAGGCAGGCAGTGCCAGTCAGTCAAGGCATCTTTCCGGCAAGGCTATTGACCTTTACGGAGATTATACTAAAACATCATCCGGCAGAGCAAAAGTAAAATCATTCTGGTACACGCTGTCAAACTCTAATTATTCTTACTATGGCACTTCCAATATGGGAACAAGCATACATTGTGACGTGCGATAGGAGGGCAACAGATGGTGAACACTGTGGTTATTGCTATATTATCAGCACTCGGTGGGAGTTTATTTACTCTTGTGCTTGGATTCGTAACAGGACTGTGGGGATATACAAAGGCGTTTATTAAAGCAGTAAAAGCTACCACACATGACGCACTGTTTAGGCAGGGCAGATCTATAGTAGCACATGGTAATATCACTGAAAGCGAGCTTGAAAATTTAGATTTTTTGTTCGACGCGTATCATGGATTGAAAATGAATGGCACAGGTGAGAAACTTTACGAAAAATGCAGAGACTTACCGCTGCTGCACGAGGAACGAAGCTGAGCGAAAAAACCGGTAAAGAGGGGAGGGCATGTTATTCATGAGTAGCATGCCTTTTTTGATTGAAAATATAAAAAAGTTTCCTGGATTTTTTCCTAAAAAGACAGGAAAAAAGGACAAATTTAGGTGAATTAAAGCAAAAAAATCAGCGAACAAAAAACCCTCGCAATCGTTGAAATTGCAAGGGTTTAGGCTTGGTAGTCCCACGGGGAGTCGAACCCCGGATTCCAGCGTGAGAGGCTAACATAAAATAAGTGTTTTCAAGGGTTTCAGCCGATTTTTCCTATTGCAATTCCTGATGGTTGTTTGCTACCGTTGATAAGCTCTCTTGCTTTCTCTAACGATTCATCTGAATCATGCGTATATATCTTAGCTGTAATTTGTATGTTAGCATGTCCCATAAGCCTTGATGCAATGCTAATTGGTACGCCTTGTTTTTCGAGGTTAGTGCAGTATGTGTGCCGCAGGTCATACAGTCGCAGAGGCTCTTGAAGCGGATAAGGCGGTACGAGCTTATTACGGTACACCTTGCAGCCGAGTTCAATATTCATGAGCCGCTTTACATTTCTCCACGCTTTTTCGTTTCGCTGCTTATCCGTGTCACAGACGCTATCAAAAGGAGAGCCTTTGTGTTCTTTGAGGAACGGCACAAAGACATCCGGAATAGGCACATATCTATCAGCGTTCGCCGTCTTGGTTCCCGGAATATGAATAATGTTCCTCTTAAAATCAACATCTTTCCAAATGAGTGCACGGGCTTCTCCGGTTCTAAGTCCGCAATAATACATCAGCTTACATATCATTTCAGCCCGGTGTCCTGCTATAACCTTTAGAAACGCCGCCTCTTCTGCAGCAGTAAGACTCCGCCCTGCTTTTCGCGGCACTCCCTTAGGCTTCTCGAAGTCAAGGCTGTAATCAGTAGCAGTCAGTCCGTTCTTGTATGCGTATCGGAACAGTTGACATGTAAGATTGTATATCTTCTGGGTATAATCCACGGAATAGACATTGTTATTCAGCATTTCCTGAACATCCAAAGGTTTGATTTTAGACACAGGCTTGTTTCCTAAACCTATAAGAATGTGTTTCTTAAAAACGGTTTCAAGACCGCTGTATGTTTTATCTGAGACAACAGGCTGCTTATATGTCTCCAGATACTTTGTTCCAAAATCCTTGAGCAGAGTGTTTTCGTCAATGTAATTGTGGTCGATTTTATGCTTTTTTCGTTTCAGCTTATCAGAAAGATCATTGAGATTATTTGCCTTAATATCAATAGAAACGCCTTTGTAGACTTCCTGATGCCGATATTTGTATTTCATATTGTATCTCCTTTCCTGCAAAAGAATATAAAAATAGCCTGTATTTGAAATATCAGGCAGAAAATGATACAATATGAGTGCTAATTCAGGGTTGTATCATTTTCAGCCCGGGTCCCGGGAAACTGGGATCTTTTTATTATTGCTTTACTTATTTTCGCTTCTAACAATGTTAGGTGGCAGTATTATTGGGGGCTGGCCAGACGCGGATGTTACCTGAGCAATCAACATGGAAGCTCTACTCATCAAAACGTTTATTACAAAATCTCCGTTTTCAATAAATTCTTTAGGCAGATTTTCTTTATTCCATTCGATTTCGTCTTTACGGTCGTTGAATTTTAGAATAGCACTATATGATACTGATAAGTAAAAAACTTCGTCAGGATCAAATTTCAATTCTCGCGAAAGGGTGATTTTCAGAAATGACATATCTGCGCTCAGTGAAAAATCCAAATTATCATTACATGATAAAGAAAAATTAGTTTTTGCATCGGATACATCTTTTCGTGTATATTCTAGCGATTCAAGAGTTATCTCTTGATTTGGTTCAAAATACTCAACCAAGTTTTTTATCATAATAGGACCTCCTTAATGAGTTTTATCCCAAAGTTGTGCAACATAATCATTAGTAAAAGGGATAACAGGGTGATTTTTGTTTACAACATGCCTGCTTGCGGGGACAACTACCTTATAATGATTTGCCGTTTCACCTAATGAGCGTTCTCTGTTTAAACTAACATAAGATGCACAAGCCTTCTCAACAGTTGCATTAAGTGAACAGTCTGCCTTAAAAGATAATATGGCTAGCTGTTTGTGAAGATCAGGGGATATTCGAACATTAAAAGTTCCCTTATACTCTTTATCAGGTTCCTTACCCACTTCTTCGCAAAATGCAATATAATCATCCACTGCACTGTGGAATTCGTTTTCTATATCGCTAATATTATCCGTTTCAAAATCAACATAATCACTGATGCCGTCAATTTTTCCACGAAGAGTCTTTGTCTCCGAAGAAAACTCTATTCTGGCGTGATATCCTTTGTACTCAAGTATATTATTCATCATAATTCTCCAAGTTCTTTTAAATAATCACATAAATCTTTTACTGCACCTGCACTCATAATGTTGCCCGGATGCGGCTTGTGCAGTAATATTGCCTTACCGTCCATTTCCCTATAAAAGCGTACACGAGAGCCCGAAGTACGACCTTTGTTGTACTCCTTAAAACCCAACTGTGAAAGTAGCTGCTTTGCTTCAGAATATTCATAGTCCTTTGGGTGTGTAAGCAATCTGTATTTTGCTTTGTCTAATTTGCTCATTATCAGCTCCAAGTAGCAACTATGATATAGTTGCATTATACATTGTTATAACGAAATCTGTCAATATTGTTCACATTGTCATGGCCCCTTTTCATTCACTCCCCGGAATCTATTTCGTCATATATCTGCTAATAGCATCCTGAACAAGCTTAGACAGGCTAAGGTCATGGGATTCCAAATAGGTAACCATATATGCCGGGATGGTTATGTTTTTGCGCACAGCCTTGTTTCCGTACCGCTCTGCGTATGTATCTATATCCAGAACAAGCAGATTAATTATGCCTCCTTCTTCTGGCTGCAGAGCTGAAGCGGCACTTGCAACAGGAAGTGCATTGCCATCTTCCAGTTCATCAAGAACCCAACCTGCAGCCGCATCAGTTCCCATAAGAATAGCATCGGCAAGGGTATCACCCTCACTGACACAGCCGGGAAGATCAGGAACCTCAACGGTATAACCATTACCCTCTTCAAACGGATAAAAAATAGCTGGATAAATAAGCTTCATAATTGCGTACTCCTTTCTATGTGCAGATGCTGAAGGGAGGAGCTTTATTCAAGCCCCGCCTGTTTCAGTATCGATTTTGCCGTTCTCTTATCAAGGTCTCCTTTGTGGAAGGGGATTGTTACCTTTCCGGGTTTGCTCGGATGTTTGTAATGGCGATGAGAGCCTTTTTGGTTTTTTAAGTACCATCCGTTTGCCTTGATGAGTTTTTCGATTTCGGTTGCTCTCATGTGTTTTTCCTCCTTGCAATTATATTATACACACTATACACACTTGAGTCAAGGATAAAATACACATTATACACATTTATTTTATTTCTTTTTCATCTACACTCCTACACTCATCCTCACAGTCCCCTCTATCAATATGATCCAGTGCGTGCAGATAAGCGGCCTTCTGTTCTTCCGGGGATAGAGAGTCATTTATATATACTGTGTATCCATCAGCACACGGCATTACCATTTCTTTGACCGAAGGCGGAGCGGTCACCTGATATACAAAGACATTGTCCCTGTTACGAAAATCCATATCAATCCTCCCCGGATTCCTGTTTGAATCTTTCAGCCATTTCCACCATGAAGCGGAGATCTTCTTCTTTAACATCTCTGGCAGCAGAGAACAGCGCTCTCAGTCCGGGTTTTTCAGAGATTTCCTGCGCAAAAGCAGCAGCTTCAGGGTCAAGGTAGTAGGATGGGTTATCATCAACGATATCGGATTTCTTGATGTCAAAATAATCAGCCATCTTCTGAATAGCTCCCATTCTGGGCTCTGCTGTACCATTCTCCCAAGTCCAGACAGCTTTATCTGAAACACCAGCAATATCGCCTAATTGTGCCTGTGTTAAGTTGTACTTCTTTCTTAATGCTTTAATGTTATCTGCAATACTCATTTTATTACCTCCAGTGTGAACATATTGTATAGTTAAAATAGAAGAAAATCAATAAAAAAACGAAAAAATACTATAAAAAATAGAAAAAAGCGTTGACACTCTAATTAAAATAGATTAAGATATGGGCAACACAAGAAAGGAGATGAGTCTAATGAGAATAACAATGAAACAGGCAAGAGTAGGAGCGGATATGACGCAGCAGCAGGTTGCAGACCGTTTAGGCGTGCATGTTCAAACATATCAGAGGATGGAAAATAACCCCGAAGACATTTCAATCAAGCAGGGAAAAAACTTTGCTGATATAGTTGGAGTGAATTTTGAGGATATTTTTTTTAGTAAACACTCTAATTAAAATAGATTGCATGAAGCGGCTATTTTCTACGAAAACAGCACATTAGGTATTGACAGGTCAATACCTAAACAAGCCATTAAAGGAGGAATGAAAATGCGAATCTGCGGAGCAAAAACAATAGCAGAGTTCAAGGAAATCAGGGACGAGAAGATCCAGAGATGGATTGATGATCATTTTATTGAGACCCGGGTATAGGAGGCAGGTCATGAACTACACAAGCACGCTAAAAGCTCTAAAAAGGTCAGCATCCGGAGCAGAGTTCATAACTGCTTCACAGCTGAAAAAGTGTCTGCACTGTGGAAACAGTACAACAGAAAAAGTTCTCAGAGGACTTGATCACATCAAATTCGGAGGAGATAGGGCAACCAAGAGATATGACATTGAAGATGTCGCACGCAGGCTTATCGAAAACAAGACAACCGGATAAACGGGAGGTAATCGTTATGAAGAAATACCGAATCAGAGAAAACAGCATAGCCGACTGGATCATAAATCTTTACAAGGCTGCAGGGTTAATTCTACTTGTTAGCGCACCGTCGGCAGTAATAGCACTACTTTAGGAGGCTTGTTATGGGAAACTATTACGATGATATTCCTATCGGAAAGAGGCATGCAATAAGCAGAGAAACATTGTCGGGGTTATGGAACCTCAGTGACCGGGAGGTGCGCGCTGTAATAGCAGATTTACGGAAACAGGATAATAACGATGAATATGTGATTATATCCAGTTCCGGTGGCAAGGGTTACTATCGCACAACAGATATAGAAGAGATTCTTGCATATAAAAAAGAAATTCTGAACAGAGCGCGACACACCTACACACCACTCAAGAAGATAAACAGAATTTTAGAAGAGCACGAAGCAGATAATCAGATGGAGTTTGTTTCGGTAAATAATCTGAGAGCTGCAAGAAAAGAGGCAGGGCTTACAGCGCAAACAGTAGTCGAAGTTATACGACGCGACGCAGATCCGAAATTCAACAAATCCGATATGAGCCGGATTGAAAACAATAGGTGCTATCCAACAGCAAAACAGCTGCTGGTTATGAGTAAGCTGTACCGGAAGTCACCTTCTGAGCTAACGGGAATGGAAATATCGCGAAATTGATTGTGAGACTGCACAGCCATATTACAGCGACTTTTTAATCAAAAAGGTATAAACCCATTACAACGATATTTCATCGAGGTTGCAACTACCATTTTTTGCGCCTCAAGCACACATGACAAATAAGGAGACTACAATATGAGCTTACAATGGATAAAACTTTCCACGAACATTTTCGACAACAGGAAGATAAAGCAGATAGAACACGTGCCGGATTCAGATTCAATACTCGTAATATGGTTTAAGATTTTATGTCTGGCAGGGAGCCTTAACGAAAGTGGTTTGCTTCTCATAACAAAGGATCTTCCTTACACGGACGAAATGCTTGCGAACGAATTTAACAGACCGGTCAACACTATAAGAATGGCGTTAAGCCTATTTGAAAAGTTCGGAATGATTGAAATCGTTGACGATGTTATGAGTGTAAGCAACTGGGAGAAGTACCAGAGCGAAGATAAATTAGCGGAAATAAGAGAGAAAAACAGGCAGCGGCAGGCAAGATTTAGGGCAAAGGAAAAACAGAAAGCATTACCTGCTTCCGAAGATAGCGTTACGGCAACGTTACCAGTAACGTTAGGTAACGCTGTAGAAGAAGATAAAGAAATAGATATAGATATAGATATAGATAAAGAGAAAGAAAAAAATAAAAAAAAGAAAGAGAAAGAGGCGGTTGACTATCAGCGGATAGTCATGATGTATAACGAAACTTGCGTTTCGTTCCCTAAGCTCCGGACATTATCAGAGAGCAGGAAAAAAGCAATTAAGGCAAGGCTGCACAGTGGTTACACGTATGAGAACTTTGAAACACTGTTCAGAAAAGCCGAAGAAAGCAGCTTCCTGAAGGGTGCAAATAACAGAAACTGGAGTGCAACATTTGACTGGCTGATAAAAGACAGCAGTATGGCAAAAGTTCTTGAAGGAAACTACGACAACAAAAAAGTTGCAACTACTGGAAATACTGCCTTTCAGGGCGGACGGTCATTAAAAAGGCTGCAAGAAATGGGGGAGGTTTAGAAGTCATGAATGCGGTGGAAACGACAAAGATTTTTGCAGTTCTTGAGGCTGTTTATCCGGAGTTCGGGAGGAAGCTGTCAGATGACGAATACGATGGGATTCTGGCTCTATGGGGCGAGCTGTTCAGTGAGCCGTATGAGGTTGTAAGTAATGCGGTAAAGGCGTTTATAGCGACAGATCAGAGAGGTTTTGCCCCGAAGCCCGGACAGATAAAAGCAGAGATAAGAAAGCTGTATGCCGAAGACAAAATGACGGAGGCAGAGGCTGTAAACATGGTAATGTGTGCTGTTCGCAATTCAGCGTATAACTCAGCGGAGGAGTACAAGAAACTGCCCCGAGAGCTTCAAAGGCTTGTAGGCAGTCCGATGCAGCTTAGAGAATGGGCGCTATCGGACCAGCAGGCTATCAACACGGTAGTGTCAAGCAACCTGCAGCGAGCCTACGGGAAAATAGCAGAGCGACAGGCGGAACTTGAAGCATTGCCGGAGAATATTAAGCAGCACATGAGACTCGCAGCTACGAGCAGCATGTTTTTAATAGACGGAGGAAGCACGGGCTTATAGATTAGGAGGGCTGATGAAGATATACATTGCAGGAAAAATAGGCGGACTAAAGCCGTATGTAGTTGATTTCAAATTCGGATATGCGAAGACAAGACTGAAAGAGGAAGGGCATGATGTTATAAGTCCGACGGAACTATGTAAGTGCCTTAACTGTGGCAGATTTGACTATGAGGATTACATGAAAATATGTTTTGCAGCAATAGATGTGTGCGAGGCGGTGTATATGCTGCAGGATTGGAAAGATTCACCGGGAGCATTGAGGGAGCATGAATATGCGAAGAAGTTAGGAAAGGAAGTCATGTATGAAGAGCGAGAGAGCTAAAGCTACTGACATAAGCCAGAAAGTAAAACAGGAAGTATGGGAAAGAGACGGACACAGGTGCGTTATATGCGGAAGCCCGGTAGCAATGCCGAACGCGCACTACATTCCGAGAAGTCAGGGCGGACTTGGTATTCCTGAGAACGTAGTAACCTTATGCACTATGAACGGCTGCCATCATAAATTTGATTTTGGAAGCAAAGAAGAAAGCGAAGAGATAGGCGAAAAGATAAAAGAGTACCTGATGAACATATATCCGGACTGGAAAGAAGAGGATCTTGTTTATAAAAAATACGATTTTTAGGAGGGAGCGATGATTTTTCTAATAGTTGTTAATGTAATTCTGCTGACATTAGTGTTTCTGGTAATCAAGGCGCTGCAGGGAACGGCTATCTGCATGGACAGCGCATGTGATTACGGTAAAAAGATATGCTGCATGCAGTGCAGGAAGCGGCGCACGTGCAGCATAGTATGCGAGTACAAGGGAAAATGTGATTGGAGGCAACGCCAATGAGAGACATCGAAAAAGAGATAATCAGTCCTTCAAGCACAGAGTGGAAAGAGATAGTTGAAGCAGTTAAAGAAAAATATAAAGACACGAGCAAAGGCAGATTCATTCAAATGAAATACGAGCAAAGGATGAACATGATACCTATTTGCATGGAGCTGTATATAAGCCAGTCCACATTTTACACATGGAGGAATGAAATCATAAACGAAATAGAGAAAAGAGCAGCTTATGAACAACTGATAGAACCGTAGGGGGGAACATGAAAATCAAATTAGACGAAAGCCATTATCTGAACAGTGACAGATACTGTTACTGGATAACATGCGAGGTAACTATAACAACAGGAAACCGGAAAGGGCACAAGCAGGAAAGACGGGTAAGCGGATATTCATCGACATTCGGGCAAGCAGTAGAAAGCTACATAGAGGAGAAGGTCGGAGGCAGTACAGCAAGAAAGTTCAAGCAGCTGAAAGAAGAAATTAACGCATTAAAAGAACAAGTAAAAGAATGGGGGCTGAAAGATGAAGTGGAAACCAACAAGTGAAGAGTTGCCGGTAAGAGGCAAAAGAGTAATCGTATGCACAGAGTCAGGTTTTGTGTGCGAGGCGTTCATAACGGAAAAGGGAAAATGGTTCAGGCATGGGTGCGAGGACACAGGAATACTTGCGCATAAAGTGATTGCATGGCAGGAGTTCCCGGAAAGGTACAGGGCATGAGAACTACATACTGGTGCTGCATTAACTGCAAGCCACCTAAGAGACATCCGGGCTGCCAGAGCGAAAAATGCAGGGATTGGTTAGAAACACATCGGCAAGTTGAAGCGGAGAAAGATAAGATCCGAAAAGCAAAGGAAGCTGAACGAATAGCAACGGGCGCACAGATTGAAAGCATAGAGAGAAGGAGAAAAAGAATGCGAAAAAGCTCACGATTGCCGCGAAGACTGTGACAAGAGAAAGTATTTTGAAGAGGGTATGCGTTATTTATTAACTATAGTATGGGAGGAATAAGAGAATGATAGACAGGTTGATAAAGAGGCAGGGATATTCTAAGAAAAAAATCAACGGCTATAGGGGGAACAGTGTCCTCTATAGCCGAGATGAAAAGACTGTAGTTATAACACGGGACATAAACGGTGAAGTTAATTTGACAGTTTGCAGGATCATAAAGTCAATTACAGGACATGAACAAACAAGAATTGCCAATCTCACGTATAAAGAGACGCTACTGTTTTTACTGAAAATGCGAGAAATGCGAGGAAAGCTATGGACGTAAAAAAATCGGTTAAGCAAGTACAGAAAAATCCGCATATATACTGCAGCAATACATGCACATATTCAGAGTATTGCCCTAAGCACATGAGCAGGATTACGTATCCGGACAATGAATACCTGTTAGCGTTAATGAAGGACACGCCATATTGTTTATGTGAAGAGGAATAAAGCAGTGCGGTTAATAGATGCGGACGTATTAAAAAATCATTATTCATGGTGGAATGATGAAAACAAGAGATTGTTTGACGAGATAATAGACCTGCAGCCGGAAGTCACAGATGAAGCGGAAATTATGAAGCGGCTATGTGCAGCAGAAGAGGAGTGCGAGGAAAAACTTGCACACATAGACAAAGGCATTGAAGGTGCAGCATGTAAAGCATATTGGGAAGGCTTCAAACAAGCAATACTGTATTTGAAAGGAAGGTAGCTAATGAAGACGACATTAACAGAGTTCCAGAGGTATAAGAGGCTGATGAAGCGGCTCGAACATAAGCTGCAGAAACAGAAAGGTTTAATAGGAACATACAAGGACTGGAAGAAAGTAATAGAAGATTCAGATAATGAAAGATAGGAGGAAAAATGGAAGCGTACAAAGAAAGAATGGTAAATGAGTACAATCAGTTAAAGGAAAGGCACAGAAAGCTCCACAAGATGTTAATTAAATATGAGGCAGGCACGCTGACTTTCAAACCGAACTGCTCGTATGATTTACTGAAAGAGCAGAGTTATCATATGGGTAATTATCTGAGAATACTCGAAGTCAGGGCAGAAATAGAAGGGATAGAACTTGATGCACGTGTTGAAGTGGACGCAGGCCATACTACAATAATTGGTTTATAAACACACCGGTAAATAAGAAAGGAGGTTTCCTTGCTATATGTTGTGGTAAAGGTGTGTTTACAATAAATAAATTAAAGTAATGTGAACAAATGAAAGGAGGTTCCCCTTCCAGAAGATCTCTTAAAATTATATAGTTTGTCATTAAAAGCCCTGAGAAATCGGGGCTTTTTAATGCGCAGATGAAGCGGTTTTTTATTACTCAGATGAAGCGGCGAAAAAAATTACAGGAATTTTAGGGCAAGGTTTTGTGCTATTTTGCATACAGGAGGGTTCACATGGCAGCAAAACTTACGGCAAAACAAGAAGAATTTGTGCAAAATTTAATAAATGGGGCAAGTCAGAGAGAAGCCTATAAAAAAGCCTATAATTGCGTAAACGCTAAAGATTCAACAATAGATTCAAAAGCAAGCAATTTATTCAAGCAGGAAAAGGTACGGGCAAGGTTTGAGGAAATACAGGCGCGCATGAGAGAAAGACAGGAAACTAAAACAATAATGACTGCAGAGGAACGGATGGAGTGGCTCAGCAAGGTTGTTCATGGTGAAATTCTGGAGGAGGTTGTTGAAGTAGATAAAGATACGGGGCTATGCGTGAAGATTGAAAAACCGTCGAAGATAGACACACGGCTGAAAGCACTCGATACCTTGAACAAAATGGATGGCAATTACAAGACGAACATTGAAGGCTCAATAGACATTAACAAGAAACTGGAAGATCTGATATGAAGTACACAGCAGACTACTTAATAAACAAGCGTAGGGAAAAATGGAGTAGTTTGCAGGACATGGACAAAGACAAAGAATTAAGGGAAGCTATTGCAACAGAGATAGTAAACAATGCGGAACTGAGAGAGGAAATAATAACATTTCCTGAAAAACTCATAGAGCTTGTTTTTGTAGTAGTAGACAAGGAACAGCAGACACTTCCATTTTTTCTGAATGAAGTACAGAGAGATTTCATAAATACGCTTAATAGGGCAAAAGAAGAGTACGAGAAAGGGACAAGGACAGATATATCATTGTTAGTTCTGAAAGGCAGGCAGCAGGGTTTTACGACGCTAATAACAGCATATCAGCTCGCGTGCTCAATCCTTAACCGGAACTTTCAAGGATTTACGCTTGCGGACAACAGCGACAATTCAGAGTCAATATTTCAGAACAAGGCGAAATTTCCGCATAGTATGCTGCCGGAGAAACTGAAACCTACAGAGAAATTCAACAACAGAAAGCAGTTGCTTTTCAAAAATATCAACAGCAGTTGGACGGTTGACACGGCAACAAAGGACGTAGGACGTTCGCGAACTGTAAACTTCTTTCACGGTTCAGAATGTGCCTTCTGGAAGGATGGTATAGCTCCGATACAGGCGGCACTTGGTAATGCGTTTACGAAGAACTGTATAAAGATATATGAGTCTACAGCAAACGGCTACAACGACTATGAAACTATGTGGAGTAGTGGGGTGCATATTAACTGCTTCTATGAATGGTGGAGAACGCCGGAGTATACTCTGACGTTCCCACCAGGGGTAAAGAAAGACTTTGAAAACAATATAGATACAAAACCCGATTGGATTTGGCAACGCCTGAAATGGCTCAGAGACGATATAAAACTTAAACCAACACAGCTTTATTGGTATTACAAAAAATACGAAGAAGCTATAGACAAAAGGCTTATAAAGCAGGAATATCCCTGCAATCCGCAGGAGGCGTTTCTGTTGTCCGGTCAGACAGTATTTGATACAGAAGCACTGCTTTCACGGCTCAATAGAATACCGAAACCTATTAAGACCGGTTATTTTGTCTATGATTATGACGGAATGAGAATAAGCAATATCCGGTGGAAGAATGACAGGAACGGATACATAAAGCTGTATGCACCTATAGACAGCCCTGCAGTCACAAAATACTGCATCGGCGGAGACACGGCAGGAGAAGGCAGCGATAGCTTCACAGGGCATGTTCTGGACGCAAGGACAGGCATACAGGTTGCAACACTTGAACAGCAGTTCGATCCAGATCAGTACACAAAACAGATGTATTGTCTGGGTAAATATTTCAAGGATGCGCTCATAGGTATAGAG
Source organism: uncultured Prevotella sp. (assembly GCA_937880835.1). Classification (GTDB taxonomy): domain Bacteria; phylum Bacteroidota; class Bacteroidia; order Bacteroidales; family Bacteroidaceae; genus Prevotella. Next base: position 24,303 of record CALGRN010000189.1, read on the forward strand.
GCGAACTTTGATACGTTCCCGATTATGGAACTGCAAAGACTCGGGTACACGAACCAGTATGTAAGAATAACGCCTGACGTATATACAGGAAAACCTAAAAAGAGTTTTGGATTCAGAACTACATCAATTACAAGACCGACGATTATATCACGGTTAATAGAGATAGTTAGGGAAGAGGTTGACAGCATTAACGACGAAAACACCATTAGAGAACTTCTGACGATAATAAAAAACGAGAAGGGGCGCATTGAAGCACCGGAGGGCGGACATGACGACCATATGATGGGACTTGCGATAGCGCATGAAGTTAGGCTGCAGGTTGCATTTGACAAAGATGAAATTAAGGGAGATATGACATATCGGTTTAATTTTGAAGAGAAAGAGGAACATTTTGATTATGGCGAAACCATAACAGTTGTATAAGAAAGGAGTATTTTATGACAAAGCATGAAGAAAAGCTGTTGAGGCTATGGAAAGTAAGGCAGACACAGGAAGGTTACGACGTTCACGACGTTAAAACACTGGAAGAGGCAGAGCGCTTCTTTGATGAGAAGGAACCGGAAACAGTTAGTTTTGAGGACATGACAAAGGCGGAGCTTGTCGATGTTGCAGAAGGTTTAGGCGTGAAGGTTAGCGCGACCATGAAAAAGTCAGAAATTGTAGAGCTGATTGAGGGCAGATAAATGGAAAATATAATCTTAATTGCAGCAGTGGGGTTAATGAACATTGTGTGTTTTTTTATCGGTGCGAAGATAGGGCAGAAGGTAACACAGGGCGTTGAAATAAAGATGCCGAACCCGATAAAGACCGTCAAGGAAGAAATAAGAGACTACAAGGAAACAAGAGAACAGGAAGAATGGCAGGAGACGTTTGAAACAAACGCCTATAACATTGACGTGTACGACGGTACCGGAATAGGACAAAAGGATTTTGATTAAAGGCAGGTGAAACGAATGGATTTACAGGAAATCAAAGAAACGGACATATGGACGCTATATGACAAGAGCGTAGCATACTGCCGACTTATCGGAATGTATAACGATACTGACGTAAATTATCGTATGTACAACGGCGATCAGTGGTACGGGCTGAAAGTCAGAGGCGTTGAAAAAGTGCAGTACAACTTCATAAAACCTATAGTGCGATACAAGACCGGAATAGTATTAAGCAATCTGTATGCTATCAATTATTCCAGTGAGAACTTTGAAAACAAAGAGTTCAGGCAATATGCAGAAAAAATCTGCAAACTTCTCAACAAAAAGGCTGCTAAGGTATGGGAAGCTGATTATATGGACTTGAAGCTCAGACTCATAGTTAAGGACGCGGCTATTAACGATGAAGGCATAATGTACGTTAATTTCTCAGACGAAGCGAAACAGCCGGTTAATGAAGTTCTTAGCAAGAATGATATATATTACGGAAACGAAAACGATGAAGACCTGCAGGCGCAGCCTTATTTGCTTGTCAAACAGCGCAAACCGGTATCAGAAGTTCAAGAATACGCGAGGAATAAGGGAGTTGCAGAAGATGAGATAGACCATATCATAGGTGATCTGGAAAACATTGAAGAGTCCGGAGAGAGTGCAAAGTATGAAAAGGACAACATGGTCACGCTTGTAACTAAGATGTACAAGAAGAAGGGTACAGTTCACTTTGCGCAGGCGACACGATATGTAGAGATTAGTAAAGAAAAAGACACCGGGCTGAAATATTATCCGGTAGCCCACATGACATGGGAAGAAAAGAAAGGCAGCGCAAGGGGCGAGGGAGAGGTAAGACAGCTTATCCCTAATCAGCTTGAAACCAACAAGACAGCGATGCGCAGGGCGTTGACGGTCAAAAATACTGCATATCCTCAGAAGATTGTCAATGTAGATAAAATCGCAAATCCGAGCGCATTAAATGAAGTCGGCGGCACTATCAGAACAAAGGGCGGAATGTCGGTTGATGACGTTTCAAAGGTGTTTTCACACGTACAGCCTACACAGATGAGTGCGGACGTAGAGAAACTGCAGCAGGAACTTATATCAAGCACAAGAGAGCTTGCAGGCGCAGGAGACATAGCTACAGGTCAGGTCAATCCTGAAAGTGCGTCAGGGCGTGCGATACTGGCGGTGCAGCAGGCGGCACAGCAGCCTTTAACAGAACACCTGCAGTATGCTAAAGCGTTTTGCGAGGATTTAGCGCGAATATGGCTCGACATGATAACCGTATACAACGACAGCATAGAGCTTGAGGATGAGGTTGAAGATCCGCAAACCGGAGAAATGACAACAGAGGTTATCGAAGTACAGAAAACATCACTGCAAGAGTTGCAGGCTTCCGTAAAAGTGGATATAACGCCGAAGGGCGCATTTGACAAATACGCTCAGGAGATGAGCATGGAAAACCTGCTGACAAAAGGTTTATTTAGCTCGCAGCGTATGCCGGAAGTAAAGTTGTGGGTACAGACGCTTGATGACGACTCAGTAATGCCAAAACAGAAAATACTCGACATCATAAAGAAGTGGGACGATGAACAGCAAAAAATAGCGTTAATGAACGCACAGGCGCAGCAGATGAAAGCGCGAGCAAGTCAGTTCCTTAACGGCGACGCGGACGCACAGGCGCAGCAGATGGCAGATGCACAGGCAGGCGGCGAAGTGCCAGAAGAAGAGATGCCGGAGGAAGAAATGCCAGAAGAAGAATACGAAGACGATGAAGGCGATACATTTGACATTGTAGAAGAAGAGTAAAATTACAGGAATTTTAAGGGGCGATTATGAGATAACATATCAATGACCAAGCATTAAAGTCGTAAAACTTTATGGAAATGTGAAGTCAAACACATGCGAAAAAATAGGAGGTACAAAATGGATAATATCTTTGAAGAAGATAACCTTGTATTGGAAGATACTGAAAATGCAGAGGAACAGACTGCAGAAGAAGCTGTTGAAGGTGAGACTGCCGCCGAAACCGAAGAGGTTGAAGAAAAGCTGTATACCGAAGCCGAAATGAACGCAAGAGTTGATGAACTGCTCGCTAAAAAGATAGCTCGCAGAGAGGCGAGAATCCGCAAAGAGTATGACAGAAAACTTGAACCGTACAGGAGAGCAGAAACGGTATTAAACGCAGGGCTTGGCACTTCTAACATTGGAGAAGCAACGAAAAGCCTTACAGACTTTTATGCCGAAAAGGGCGTAAATATCCCGGAGTATCAGGAAACCCAGTATGACGAAGAGGATCTGAAAATTCTCGCAAGCAACGAGGCGCACAAAATCATTGAATCGGGTTTTGACGAGGTAGTTGAAGAGGTTGACAGACTTGCAGACATCGGACTGGATAACATGAGCGCAAGGGAGAGACTTGTTTTCGGAGAACTTGCGAAATACAGGCAGGCGGAAGGAAGCAGAAAAGAATTATTAAGTATCGGTGTTAAGAACGAAGTAATTGACAGCGAAGAGTTCAAAGGCTTTGCTGCAAAATTCAATCAGAACACACCTATCAAAGAAATTTACGATTTGTATACCAAAACAGCAGACAAAGCGCAGCCTGAAAAAATAGGAAGCATGAAGAACGGCAATACTCAGGAAGAAAAGCATTACTATACACCGGAAGAGGTAGACAGGCTCACTGAGAAAGACTTTGAAAATCCTAAGATAATGGCTGATGTGAGGGCTTCAATGCTGAAATGGTAACTCAGGAAGGAGTGATTAGACATGGCAGGTAATTTCAAGCCGATGTTTTGGTCAAAGTATTGTCAGACCGAATTACGCAAGGATCTTATTCTCGCTAACTGGTGCGATTATAAGTACGAAGGTGAAATTAAATATGGTGCACGACTGAAAATTGTTGGTGCTGTAAGACCTACAGTGCAGAAGTACATTCCGGGACAGGATTTAACTATTGAATCTCTGGGCGACAACTCGCAGTATCTTGACATCACAGAAAGTGATGCGTTTGCTTTCGAGGTTGATGACATTGACAGAGCACAGTCAATGAAAGGGTACCTTGAAACTCAGTTCGACGAAGCGAAGGCTGCACTTGCAGAGAGCGCAGATGCATTTGTCGGAGCACAGGCACAGTATGCCAATGCTGACATGATGAGTGCTTCAACAGACGTTTCCGGACTTACTTCAATGCTTGCACCTATTAACGCTGCACACATTGTACTTTACGGTAACAACGTATCACAGAAAACAGAGCTTGCAGCAGATCTGAACGCAGAGCACATTGTAGGACTCAGAACTGAACTCGCAGAACTGTTTACGGAAAACGTTGAGTTTGTGAAGCGCGGCGCACTTGGCAAGTATGCAAATACATACCTGAGACTTTCTAACAATCTCTATAACGACGGTACAGACGATTACGAGATGGTTAGAACTAAAAAGGCTATTGCCTTTGCAGGACAGATTGATAAGGTCGAGACTGCAAGAAAAGAGAAGGGATTCGCGGACATCATCAAGGGGTTGCACGTATACGGCGCTAAGGTTGTAAGGCCTAAAGAACTGTACGTTATCAAGGCGCACTAAGAAAGGAGTGAGAGGTAATGGCTGTTAAAGAATTGACACCTGTTAAGGGTGTACTGAATAAAATCACAGAGTTTGAGTTTGAGGCTGCAACTGCAGCAGGCGACGGTTGCGTATTTACACTTCCGAAGACAACAGACGAATACGTCGTTGTACTTCTGTATAATAGCGGCGGCTCAAACTACAATGTGACAGTAAAGAAACCGGTTAAGGGCAGTTATGCTGCTGCCGGAGGCGATGAAGTACATGAACTTGCAGCAGGCGAGTTTGCAGTACTTAGGTTTGAATCTGCTAAATGGGCTGAGAACGATGGAAGCATTAAGATTGTTCCGGCAAATGTAGCGGTAAAAATGGCGGTTCTCTACTAATGAATTAAGGGGCGTTTACAGCGTCCCTTTATATCGTGTTAAGAGTAAAACGGCGGTGCAACTCCGCCAGACACGCAGGAGGAAACATGAAAGAAATTACTTTAGAAAACTTGAAAAAATATGTAATTACGCCGAATGTGGGGTTTTACGGTGGGTATGTGCATACCGGAGAAGACATATTGTTGTGCGATGATCATGATGAGGACGAAGGTTATGACTTCAAAGTAATGCAGAAAATAGTTAACAATGTACTGGTTACAGACCTTTCGAGAGTCTACGAAACGACAAACGGAAAGAAAGTAATAGAAACGTCACACATGGAAATAGAGCTTGAAGAGGGGCAGCTTCTTGTATATGTACAGGGAACAGGCTTTACTATTCCGGAATACAGAATGTGCCAGATTGATGAGGCTATCAACCAGTATGAAATAATAAAGTAAAGGAGACACCATGACTTTACAGGAGATGAAGAAAAAGATACTCAGAATGATTGAGGAAGTAGGAACGGGCACTGCACTTACAGACGATCCGGACATCGAGGCAAAGCTCAATGATGTTATCAATCAGGTAATGTTCGAGCTTGCGCGAATGAAGAAAATACCGGCAAAGGTTGTACAGGACATTACAACGGATTATTCAACGTTTGATTTACGAACTGTCGAAAACTTTTATCAGCTTGACAACATGAGATATGTAAGTGCAGACGGTGAGGAACTTGAATACGATCTGTTTGGTACATTTGTGACGTTCCCGGAGGAGGGAACGGCAATTATCCATTATTTCAAATATCCAGAGAGAATAGACGCCGACACAGACGATATACAGTACACGTTTGAACTTTCGGACGATGCGCTTGAAGTTATGCCATACGGGGTAGCTGCAGACGTACTTAAAAGCGATGTATCGAATAATTACGGTCAGATATACGAGGCGAGATACAAGGAAATGCTGCAGACTCTTGATTCCAGATATTCAACAGGTCAGATATACATTGAAAGTGAGGTGCTATTTGAATGAGTAACGCAAGCGGAAGCCTTATAACAAGGGTTTATTCATCGTTTAGGGGCGTGGACTTTCGCGGTGAGGAGACAAACCTTACCAGAAGTCCGGACTCGCTTAATATGTGGAAAGACTATAGAGAAATTGAAAGTATAAGAACACGTCCAGAATTAGTAAATCATATTGCCTTTGGTAGTAATAACGTTTGGGGCGTGTTCTTTTACAAAGTGGGTAATACAGAACTTACACTTGTGCATGTAGGTACAGTCCTGTATGAGATTAGAAACGGGACGCAAAGACAGCTTTATACAGGTCTTAATCCGAAAAGAAGTCAGAGCTTCATATACAACAATATATGGTATTTCAAAGATGGAATAAATTATTTGAGATATGACGGAGAGGTAATAGGTGAGGTAGTAGGCTTTGTTCCGACAACATCAATAGGCAGACGACCGGAAGGCGGAGGCACAGTGTATCAGGACATAAACATGCTTACAGGACAGAGAATAAATACATTCCTTGCAGATGGGGAAAGCACTGAATATTACCTTGACGCACAGAGCATTGACACGGATTTTCAGCCGGTAGTAACTGTCAATGGGGTTGATACGCAGGACTTCACTGTTAATACATCAGAGGGAAAGATAGTATTTACTACTCCGCCACCGGAGCCACTTACAGTAGGGCAGGACAACGTAACGGTTAAGTTCAGAAAAACAATAGCCGGATATAGAGACAGAATAAACAAATGCACATTGCTGCAGGTGTTTGACAACAGAGTTTTTTTTAGCGGCAATCAGGACTATCCTAATGTGTTATGGCACTGCTCGCTAAACGATCCGAGCTACTGTAGCGACCTTGACTATTACAATGAGGGACTCGACCATGCGCCAATAAATGCACTGGTTGCAGGGAACAACGCACTATGGGTATTCAAAGAGCCGTCACAGGCAAATACAACGGTTTTTTATCATAATCCGGTAGTAGATGCAGAATACGGAAAAATATATCCGTCAACACATTCAAGTATATCACTCGGCTGCAATGCGGCAGGAATTAACTTTAATGATGATATAGCGTTCTTTAGCGAGCGCGGAATGGAAGCTATAAACGGTGATGTAACATCTGAACAGGTTGTAGCGCACAGAAGTTTGCTAATAGATAGAAAACTACTATCAGAAACAAACTATAAAAATATGATACTCGAAGAATGGGAAGGATATTTACTTGTGATCATAGACAAGCATGTGTACCTTGCGGATTCAAGAGCAATGTTTGCGAACGAGGATCATAACGAGTATGAGTGGTTTTATTGGGAGCTTAGCAAGACAATAACATGCACGAAGGTACACAACGGCATTTTATACATGGGAGCGTCGGACGGAACAATTTATACGCTTACAGATACGACAAGCAGCGTTATAAGCTATTGGACTACACCGCTTGATAAGTTCAAATTTCCGCAATATCAGAAGACAACAAATAAACGCGGCTGCACAGTGGAAGCAACAGGAAACATAGAGGTTTTAGTTAAAACAAACAAACAGGCAACATGGGAAAGTATAGGTGCATATACAAACATTACAGATTATTTCGTATCTCGAATAAAGCGAAAAAAATTCAAGGATATACAGTTAAAGTTTTATTCAGCAACAAGGTTCAGTTTAGAACAGGCAAGCCTTGAATGTTATGTAGGTGGATATATCAAGAGGTAGAAAGGAGTAAACATGGCTACGACATACACATATGATCCGGTAACGCCAGATTATGACATAGACTATACAGACAAAAGGTTTGCGCAGGTTGAAGCGAATAAACAGGCTGCAATAGGCAATATGGAAAACACTTATAATGACATGATTAACCAGTCAGATAAGTTCTATCAAGACCAGATTAACGCAGCGAAAGATTACGCTAACACACAGCAGCAACTGCAGCAGGATCAGACAAATTTTGCGATTGAACAGATAGAGCAGCAGAAAGATAAGGCAGGAAAGGATTATACAAAAGAGCAGGCAGGAGCATATACAGACTGGCAGAAACAGTCTGATCAGTACGGCGCAAATGCAGAGCAAATGGCAGCACAGGGACTTGTAGGTTCCGGTTACAGTGAATCAAGTCAGGTAAGCATGTACAACACTTATCAGAACAGGGTTGCAGTAGCAAGGGAGAGCTTTAATAATGCTGTACTCAATTACGATAATGCGATTAAGGATGCACAGCTGCAGAACAATGCGAAACTCGCGGAGATAGCTTATCAGGCATTACAGACGGAGCTTGAACTTTCACTTGAAGGTTTCCAGTACAAGAACACATTGCTGACTGAAAAGGCAAGTAAGCTGCAGGAGCTTGATAACGAATATTACAACAGATGGCAGGATGTTGTTAATCAGATGAATACTGAAAATGCGATGGCAGAACAGGTACGGCAGTACAACGAAGCTCAGAAACTTGAATACGCACAGCTCAATGAGCAGGCTAAACAGTTTGAGCAAGAATACAAACTCAAGGTTAAGCAGTATGAGGAAGAAATTAGACAGTTCAATAAAGACTATGACCTCAAGGTTAAACAGTACAAGGAAAGCATTAGGCAGTTTGATTTAGAACTCGCAAGACTCAAAAAGAAAGACACTGCCGAGGCTAAACAAAAAGCTAAAGAACTTGCACTTGAAAAGAAAAAATTACAACAGCAGCAGAAAGAAGCTGATAGAGATTACAAACTTAAACAACAGCAGCTCAAACTTCAGCGGCAGCAACTCGAAGAAGAAAAGAGACAGTATAACGCGAGTCTCAAAGCTGCAAAAAGCAGTAGTAGCGGCGGCTCATCCAGTTATAGCGGCGGCTCATCCAGTTATAGCGGCGGTTCATCAAGCATTAGCAATTCAAAACCAGAGGTCAGCACAGACTTCTATCAAGGATCTAAAGCTGCAAATGTAGGTGGGTTTGGTTATTTCGGGAACGGATACCAACCTAAAGGCGTTGTCGTTGGAGGGACAGCCCGTCAGCTTGTTGCGAGTGGTGCTACCGTAAATGTTAAGACGCAAACGCTCAACGGTAGGAATGTGACTGTTACGCAAAAAGTATGGAAAGCAAAAGGAACAAATACCTACTGGTTATGGGATGGACGCGTTAATAAATATCTCCAATGCGATAAAAACGGCAGGTTGTTATAAGGAGTGACAAGATGGCTAAAAAGAAAAAGAAGAATAAAAACGTCGGAACGGTCGATTTCATTACCGGCAAATATACATCAAATGCAGGTGTTGCGGCAATAGACAGACGAAATAACAATGTAGGCACAATGGACTACACTACCGGCAGATATACACCGACACAGGCACCGGCACCAAAGCCGAAAGTAACAACCCAGAACGAGCAAAAGCGTTCATGGTTCAACAAAGGCTTGTTTGAGGATGGTTATGATTTTGGGGATATAACCAAAAGTCTTTTAGCAACAGATGCTGATTTAGTCAAGAATTTCATAACCGGAGCAGCAAAGGTAGGCGAAGGTGCTATAGATGCCGGCGCATATGCGGTTCAGGGCATAGCAAAACGAGTTGGAAATGATAGCCTCGCAAAACAGACAAAAGATTTTATATCGCAGGATCTGGTAGAAAAATATAAACTTGATGATAAACTCCAACAGAGTATTAGCAAGCTGCCGGTAATAGGGCAGGGATTACAGGCTGTAGGCGCAGCAAATGCAGTAGTAAACGGTGATAAGACGCAGAAGCGTTCAGTTTTAGATGATAAATCAGATTCACTTGTGCAGTCAGCAGGGCTGCTTGCCGGAACAGCAGGACTGCAGGCTGTAGGTGTTCCGTGGTGGGTAACTATGGGTACATCCTCATTCGGAAGCGGAGTAGAAGAGGCATACAAAGACGGTGCCACATACGGGGAAGCCGGAGTTTACGGAGGCATAAATGCAGCCTCAGAAACGCTGCTTGAAAAGCTTTCGGGTGGAATTAAGTTCGGAGGCATGAAAACACTTGATAGCGGCTTGAAAAAGAAGATTGCAACCGGCATAACCAATAAAGTTGTAAGTACTCTTGGCAAGTTCGGTATGGACATGGCAGGAGAAGGAACCGAAGAAGTGCTGCAGGAAGTTGTGCAGAACGTAGGCAAAAAGCTCACATATGAGGATGGCAAGACGTGGAATGAGCTGCTTACAAGCGAGGAGGCGATGGATGGCTACTTGGAGTCATTTATAGGCGGCGCAGTTCTGGGCGGCGGATTTAACGCTAAAAGACTTGGAAGTTCACTTAAAACAGGCCGTGACTATGATACTGGCCTTACTTCAAATGAGCAGGCAGTTGTAACTAAGGAAGTGGAAAACAGGAGCAAAGAGAAGCAGAAGGCGGTGGCACTTAATACTGAAGTAGAAAAGGCTATCAAGGAAGCTGAAGCAAGGACTCAGGGCACAGTAAACGAAGAAGGCAGAGAACTTATTAAGAAGCAGGTGCAAGAAAAGCTTGATAACGGTGAAATAGACTATTCTACAGCTACGCTAAGCAAGAAAGAAATAACTGCTATTGAAAAAGAGGTAACAAACGATCTTAAAAAGGGCTACATAGGCATTAACACTATTGAAGAGACATTTTCTACGGAGGCTACTGAGAAGCTGCAGAAGCTTGAAGATGAACTGACAAAAGAAACAGATCCGACGAAGCAGGGGTTAATCCAGAAGGACATAAACGAGCTGAGACAGGAAAGAGCGTCAGAGCTTAGCGGAATGTTAAACAAGGACGTGTACCTGCAGGAAAGCTACAGGCAGGAGAATTTAAGTAGAGAAGCGTTTACGCGCGAAGAGACAAAGGAAGATACCGATGTTACTAAAGCACTTGCAGAGAGCGCAAAGGCAGCAGGACTTTCTAATACGCGAAAAGCGCATGAAACCTTTGATTTAATTGATAAAATAGCAAACGATACGGGCGTACAGTACGGATTTACAAGTAACAAACAGCTCAAGGAAATGCAGAGTTTGAAGCAGATTCCAGAGGATATAGACGTTACCAGTGTAAACGGGTTTTATCGTGTAACCGGCAAGGACGGAAACGGCAAGATTTTGATAAATATAGACTCACAAAAAGCTATTGATACTGTAATCGGACATGAAACTACACACCTGTTTGAAGGAACGAAGGAATATAAAGAGCTGCAGGCTATAGCAACAGACTACGCAAAGACGAAAGGAGAATATGAGGTCAGATATGGTGCTATTAGCAAGCTTTATAGTGGAGTAAAAGGCGCAAATGTAGAGAATGAAATTACAGCGGACTTAGTGGGAGATTATTTGTTCAGCAATGAGCAGTTTGTGAATGAACTTTCAGCAAAGCAGCCCAACATATTCAAGAGGATTTACGAGTATATTTCCGGAGCTGCAAAGAAAGCAACTGCAGGCAGTAAAGAAGAAAGACAGCTTTTAGAATTTAAGCAAAAATACAAGAAGCTCTACAGGGAAATTAGTAAGGCTACTACTAAGGAAACGGAAACTAATTCGCTTACAGAAGCCGACAGCAACACGCCAGAAAATGTAAATTTCTCAATGGGAGAAAATCCATTACTGTATGACAGTGAAGGCAGGAAGCTATCTGAAGGACAGCAGAAATACTTTAAGGACTCCAAAGTCAGAAATGATGAGGGCAACCTTTTAGTTATGTATCATGGCACACCTTCCGGAAACTTCACGGTATTTAGAGACGGCTCATATTTCACGCCTGATGCCGAGTATGCAGAGCGTTTTCAGGACACAAGCGCAAGCAGCATTAGTGCCGGAAAAACAAAAGATAATCCTAAAACATATGAAGTATATCTTAATATTAAAAAGCCTTTTGACATTAACGATCCGGAAGCTCGCGCCATATATATCAATGACTATATCAAGGGCGGTAATGCTATGGGTATCAATCCATACGAAAACGACTCTTATTATGACAGTATTGAAAATATTGACTGGACAGAGGGCGAAGATTTAAGAGATTTCTTAATAGAAGAAGGTTACGACTATGACGGACTGGTATTAGATGAAGGCGCAGACGGTGGATATGGTGAGGCGGTACAGTACAGAGGAAAATCATATGTAACGTTTAGCCCAGAACAGGTGAAGGACGTAACAAACCTCAATCCTACAGACAGCGAGGATATAAGGTTCTCATTGCGCAATAAAAATATTGATATTAACACAAGAATAAAGTACACAGAAGACGTGGATAGTAAAGGAAATTCTACGTATATTAAAGTAAATTACGGGGACTATAAGACACTTTCGTTACTGCAAGGAAAGGTAAAAGGTCTTGAAAGAAAAACATATGAAAATGCTGCAAGCGGATATAAAGCAGATATTAACGGAGATACTATTAGAAAAATAATTTATCCGACACCTTATTTTAATGAATTTGCGAGAAATTATGTAGAAAAACTAAATGCGGCCAAACATCTGCCGAAACTGTTTGAAAGTGCTGTATATGTTGATTCACTCCAACCCGGCAAAGAGAAAAATAAGGGTAAACAAATAAAAGAGTACCACTACTTTGTT
>CALGRN010000190.1 GCA_937880835.1 uncultured Prevotella sp.
GGCTGCCGTAAGCGAGTTTACTGTGATTAGTCCTAACGATGGACTGCAATCTATAAGAATATAGTCGTATTCATCCTTTATCGGTTTGAGCAATTCCTTTATCACGTTCTCTCTGTTGTCAAGATTGAGCATCTCTATCTCCGCACCTACTAAATCGATATGACTCGGTATGATATCAAGTCCGTCAATATCAGTCGTATATATTGCTTCACGCACATCGATATGGTCTATGATACATTCATATAGAGAACATTCCACGTTTTTGATGTCCACACCAAGTCCGCTTGATGCGTTAGCTTGTGGATCTGCATCCACAACCAACACCGTTTTTTCAAGTGTGGCAAGCGATGCGGCAAGGTTTATAGAGGTAGTTGTTTTGCCAACACCACCTTTCTGATTAGCCAATGCAATAACTTTTCCCATATCTTATAATTATATTGGGCACAAAGTTACATATTTTATATGAGAAAGTAATAAATTAAACCTTTTTTCGTACTTTTGCAAACAGAAACAAAAGCATATTCTACTTTACTGTCACGAGTTTTGAGGTTGACGGCTTGAATGGTTTTTATTGATTGATAACATGCTGCATCATGGTTTGAAACAACCGCAGAAGATATATGACGAAAATTGTAAATATGCCGAGAAGAGACATCTCGCAGAATTTAAACAGAGTTCATAAGGCATCAGAATAACAGAAAAGATATAAATACAGGATTATGGAAACAAAGAAACCTTTAATACTCATCTCAAACGATGACGGTTACCATTCGAAGGGATTACGTTCGCTTATAGAAATGATTTCCGATTTAGGCGAAATTATAGTGTGCGCTCCCGAGTCGGCACGTTCGGGGTTTTCTTGCGCTTTTTCGGCAGCAGAACCTCTGCGTCTGAAACCTCGCAAGCCTATTGCCAACGCACAAGTATGGTCTTGCAACGGAACTCCCGTCGATTGTGTGAAACTCGCTTTGGAACAATTATGTACAAAACGTAAACCCGACATGGTGATAGGTGGAATAAATCATGGTGACAATGCTTCGGTGAATACTCATTACAGCGGCACTATGGGAGTAACCCTCGAAGGTTGCATGAAATACATTCCTTCCGTAGCATTTTCTCTTTGCGACCACGATGATGATGCCGACTTCGCTCCATCGCGTGACATTGTGCGGGCAATAACTATGAAAATTCTCAACAATGGGCTTCCAAAAGGCATCTGTCTTAACGTTAACTTTCCGAAACTTGAACAATTCAAAGGTGTAAAAGTGTGCCGAATGGCACGAGGAACATGGAAAAACGAATGTGTTCGCAAGCATCATCCAAGAGGATATGACTATTTTTGGATGATCGGAGAATATACTAATGATGAACCGGATGCAGAAGATACCGACAACTGGGCATTGACACACGGATATGTATCTGTAACACCTACACATATAGATGTTACCGCTTATGAAATAATCGAACAAATAAGGGATTGGAATCTCTGAAATAATGAAATATTATATAGTAGTAGGAGAAGCAAGCGGCGACCTCCATGCAGCTCATCTTATGGCGTCGTTGAAGTCTGTTGACAATGCTGCCGATTTTCGTTTTTTCGGCGGCGACATGATGTCGGCAGTAGGAGGAACTCGCGTAAAGCACTATAAAGAACTTGCATATATGGGTTTCGTGCCTGTATTGATGCATCTGCGGACAATCTTTCGCAA
>CALGRN010000191.1 GCA_937880835.1 uncultured Prevotella sp.
AGTTTCTTTTCGCCTATTTTCAAGCTCACTTCGTTTGCGAGTAGGGCAACAGGATAGTTTTTATGCTCTATCAGATAGTGTATGAAATGCTGCCTCACCCATTCTTCCGGAGTGAGTGATACATATTTCCGTCGCAGAATATCAAAAATATTAGGATTTTGTTTGCTGCCCGAAAGTTTTATTTTGTAAGTAGGTAGATTTAATTGATACATTTTATTATCTTTGTAGATAAATTCATTTTAATATGCAAAAATAATAAAATTGCAAGAAATGACATCATAATATGGCAGAAAGAAAATCAATAACTACTTTCGATTCGATAATGCGTGAGCTGCATGCTCGCCGATTTTCACCTATTTATATATTAATGGGTGATGAAGCTTATTTTATTGACAGGATTTCAGACTATATTGCTGAAAACGTACTTAAACAGGAAGAGAAGGATTTCAATCAGACAATAGTGTTCGGTTCTGATGTAACGGCAAAGCAAGTCGTTGACATGGCGTGTCGATATCCGATGATGTCGGAATATCAAGTGGTTATAGTCAAAGAAGCGCAGAATATAAAAAATATAGACGCACTTGAAGTTTATCTCAGAAATCCGATGAAAACCACAGTTCTTGTGTGGTGCTATAAAAACGGCGTAATAGACAGACGGAAGAAAAGTGTCGCTGCTGTTATGTCGCTTGCGGAGTCTGTCGGTGTTGTTTTTGAAAGTAAGAAGATGCGCGATAGAGATTTGAACGCATTTATAGAAAATTATCTGAAAGCGAGAAATGTCAGTATCGATGTCAAGTCGGTACAAATGATAGCTGACCATATCGGTTCGGATTTGAACCGTCTGACATCCGAACTAAATAAAGTATTGATATCTCTTTCAGACAACGAGAAAAAAATTACTCCGGAAATTGTAGAGAGTAGGATAGGGGTTAGTAAAGATTTTAATGCTTTTGAACTTAGAAGTGCGATAATAAATCGCAACGTTTTTAAAGCAAATCAGATTATCAAATATTTTGACAATAATCCAAAGGCAGGTTCGCTTTATTCGTTCCTTCCGATGCTCTTCAAATATTTTGAAAATCTTATGATTTCATATTATGCTCCTGACAAAAATAATGAGAACGCACTTGCTAAATTTTTAGAAATCGGTTCGGGTTGGGCTGCGAGAGATTATGCTGCCGGAATGAGAAATTATACTGCAAGAAAAACAATGCAGATAATTTATAAAATAAGAGAAATAGATGCCAAAAGTAAGGGTCTTGACAACCCAAATACGGGGGCAGGGGAGCTTATGAAGGAGCTTATTTTCTTCATTTTGCACTGAAAAAGCCCCTTTTTTGCTCTAATTTCTCCTAAAATCAACGCCCTGAAAAGGGCTTTTTTTATGCCTTAATCCTTTTGTTTAAAGGCTTTTTACTTGTTTTTACCCCTCTCAAAACTCGCGTATTTTTCACAAACTTACATGTTGTTCGAGAATAATTGAGTATTCTCAAAAATGGTCTTTTTATTATTCTGACAATTCGTAATTAATATATTTTATCCTTTATGTTTATGTATTTGCATTTACAAATCAATAAACAGATATAACGTTTATTTATTTGTTTAGGTATAATAGCACATTTGTAAAACGTTAATACGGGTATTTTAATTTCTAAATTAAAATATAAATGGTAATTTTAATATTTTAAACTGATAAATATACGTACAATATTTTGCGTTATAATTAGCTGTAAATCAATTATATATATAGTTTTGTTGACACGTGTTAAGTATTAAAATGGAATATCGAATGATATTTCTGCATAAAGCGCAGTTATTCTGTTATACAATGCTAAAATAGATATTTATCAGTCAGATAATTACAAACATTTCTTTTATAAAGGCTTTTCATACTTTATCAGCTTTGTTTTTACATTTGTATTTCTAAATCCGAATAATACAGAAATACATGTGTTAGGTTTGTGTATTTAAATTAATAAACGTAATATTTATAATTATAAAAACGGTATAGAATTGTTGTGAGATTCAAAAAATAGTTTTACCTTTGTAAAATAAATGATTTTTCGCCTTATAAGGCTGTAAATACTGAAATTAGTTATGAAAGATAGGATAAGACAACTGATGGATAGTCAGCATATGACTCAACAAACCTTTGCACAGTTCATAGGTATTTCGTCAGCTTCGCTTAGCAGCATTTTCAATGGAAGAACAAATCCGACGTTAAACCATGTCGAAGCTATAAGGAAGAAATTTCCATCGATCAGTCTCGAATGGTTGATGTTTGGAAGTGGAGAAATGTTCTCTGAGGACGGTAATGAAAGTGAGATTAAGAAAGAAAAATCTACTTATGACGCAATAGAACCTGTCATAGATTTCGACACAGACTCTTCTGATGTATCTCTAAACAATTCTTCCGATGTTGGTAAACAAATTGTGCGAAATTCTGATAAAAATACTCCTCAGACTATTGTGAAATATATTGACAAACCACAACGTGAAATAACTGATATCAGAGTGTTCTATAATGATCAGACATGGGAGACATTTGTGCCTAAAAAATAAATTATGATATAATGTAATATAACGTTAGTTCGACGAATTCATTTCCAAACAACATGTTTTTTATATACCAAAC
>CALGRN010000192.1 GCA_937880835.1 uncultured Prevotella sp.
ATAACTGTTTGGTATATAAAAAACATGTTGTTTGGAAATGAATTCGTCGAACTCACGTTAAATACATACAGGCACGTGGCAATTCGGACACGCACATGGCGCGTCCCTACATGCAGGATATACATAACCAATCAGCATGTAGGGACAGACCTCCGTGTCTGTCCGACATCAAAACAGTCTTTGCACACGCTATATTAATCAAATTACAGAAAGAATTATAATTCGTCGAACTCACGTTAATGTATTTGAATTCACGAATTAACATTCGCCCTGTGCTGTTTCTTTTCCATATAAGACAAAAGCATCATTATGCCGTTATATTGCGTTTCTCGATTTCTGATTATGCTGTAAAGGAAAGAAAAACAAGCGGAAAGGTTTGTTGTAGAACAACTTTTGCCTTTCCGCTTGCGTTATAAGCATAAGCATTGGTTATGCCCATGCCGTCCGATTTTACGTGTTATATTCCTCCGCTGTTTTCCTTTTTCATCAGAAGAATGCAGTCTCTTCGCCCAACACTTCACTCAAAAGCATGTTGGCAAGCCTTGAAGTGCCGAGACGAAACCATTTGTTGGTGAGCCATTTTTCGCCGAGAACCTCTTTAACTATTGTGTAGTATGTAAGTGCATCCATAACTGTGTTGATGCCGCCAGCGGGCTTAAAACCAATCTGTATGCCCGTTTTATCGTAGTATTCCTTTATTGCCTGACACATAACATACGCTGCTTCCGGCGTAGCACTTACTTTTTCCTTGCCCGTTGACGTCTTTATATAGTCTGCTCCGGCATACATTGCCAGTATGGATGCCTTCTTTATGTTTGACGAAGTTTTGAGACAACCGGTTTCGAGAATAACTTTCATTGCATGTTCGCCACACGCCTGCTTCATCTCGCTTATGTCGTCGCAGACTCCTTCATAGTCTCCGCTAAGGAATTTTCCTACCGAAAGCACCATGTCTATTTCCGTTGCACCGTCTTTTATGGCAAGTGCAGTCTCGGCAACTTTTATCTCTGTGAGTGCCTGAGAAGAGGGGAAACTGCCCGATACGCAGGCAACCTCCACGCCATCCACTTCCAACGTCTGACTCACAACGCCGGCAAAGCATGGATAAACGCAGATTGTGGCAACGTGAGGGAGGTCGGGATAGGTATCGTCAAACTTGTTTACGCGCTCCGTGAATGCAAGAATGCTCTCTTCCGAGTCTGTCGTATGCAGTGACGTAAGCTCTACACTGCCCATTAAAAACTTCTTTACTTCGAGATTGTCGTTTTCATGTACTTTCTCTACAATGATTTTCTTAACAGCCTCGCGCACCTCATTGTCGTCCAATTCGCAGTTGTATCTGCTCAGAGCTTCGTCATATTTGCTCATCGTCGGACGCTCGCTGTGATGATGATGTTGCGGCTCTATATTCTTTGTAATTGCCATAATTATTTTAGTTTTGAATTGTTAATATGCCTTGTATTGTCTCTTTCGGTCTTTTTCCTGATATTTTTCATCAGCTCTTCGCTAAGGTTTACGCCTGTCTGATTTGCTATGCAGAGCAGAACCCACAGCACATCTGCCATCTCATCGCCAAGATTGCATGCTTCTCCTTCTTTGAAACTTTGGTCTCCGTATTTGCGTGCCATGATACGAGCGAGTTCTCCCACCTCTTCCGTAAGCACTGCCATGTTGGTCAGTTCGCTGAAATAGCGCACGCCGTAGGTCTTAATCCATTCGTCAACAAGCTGTTGCGCATCTCGCAGGGTGAGTGCTTCGGGATTATCGAAGAAGTCTTCCTGATAATCCGCCTGCGCACTTTTCATGCCGTTGTTATGCAGGTTTTCTTTCTTATCTTTCATGCTTTTTTATCTTCGTTTCGTCTCCGTTAGCCCGTTTTTATGCGTCTTCGTCTGCTTATACGTCATCTTACGGTCGGGCGAATTTGTTTCTACGCATTGCTCCTTTTGAGCATAAAAACAGGGTAGGGCGTATGTTTTGCCTATTCTTTGTTCTTGGTATCGATGCAGATTGTTACCGGACCATCGTTCACAAGTTCCACTTTCATGTCTGCTCCAAACTCTCCCGTGCCTGCTTTTTTGCCCATTTCATCGCTTAATTTCTTGCAGAACAACTCATAAAGTGGTATGGAAATGGAGTGGGGAGCAGCATTCAGCCACGACGGACGATTGCCTTTCTTGCACGAAGCCATAAGCGTAAACTGGCTTACAACTATCGCTTCGCCGTCTATATCCATTACAGAGCGATTCATAACGCCGTTTTCATCGTCGAAAATACGCAGGTTTACAACCTTTTTTACGAGCCATTCTACGTCCGACTCGTTATCTTCCGTGCCTACTCCGAGCAATATCAGATAACCTTTTCCGATAGCTGATTTCACTTCTCCGCCTATCGTTACCGATGCGCGTGAAACACGCTGTACGACTATTCTCATTACTTGAATGTGCTTTATGTTATGATGTGGCAACCCATCAACCTCGAAACCGTTGCAAGGCAATCGGGATGTTATGCGTATTATGCAAAGGTAGTATAAAACGGTAAGATACCAAAATATTTCAAAGTTTTACGTGCTTGTTTTTCAAAACAATAACTTTTACGGTGCGAAAGCTATCCTTTTGCATCCTGAAAGCTATTGTTTTGCAATGCAAAAGTTATCCTTTTGAAAAACAAAAAGGTTTATTCCTATAAGTATTTGATAATGAGTAAGATAACTATTTTGTTCGTTTGCCCTGCCGTTTGGTTTTCTTTTCAATCTCGGCACATCTGTTTTATTCTTATTTCTACTTGTGTCTTTTACGCCGTTTCAATAACAATATTTATACCGATACATTCATTTCATGTTGTCGTATTGTCCTTTATAATACTGTTTCATTCATAATTTATCCTCAACTTCTATTCCTTTTCTTTTTCAAGAGCATTTTTCAATATTTCTGCTTTCGCTTTGCCTATTGTGTCTATAATGCTCTGAAAATCAGCCTCTTTAATGCCTCTCACGCTCTTAAACTTAGCTATCAGAACGTCACGTGTTTTTGTTCCTATGCCTTTTATGCCGTCAAGCTCGCTGTGCAGGGCATGTTTGCTGCGCTTGTTGCGATGAAATGTTATGGCATAACGATGCACCTCGTCTTGTATTTGCGTCAATATGTGAAACAGTTCGCTGTTGGTTTTAAGTCCTATTACAACAGGCGGAAAACCGTATAAAAGCTCATTGGTGCGATGACGTTCATCCTTGGCGAGTCCGGCAATGGGGATGTTGAGTTTCAGTTCGTCTTCAACAACCTCTCTGACGACGTTCATCTGTCCTACACCTCCATCGGTAATGATTAGGTCGGGGAGCGGAATGTTCTCCTCTTTCATACGCGTATAGCGACGACGGACAACCTCTTGCATCGATGCATAATCGTCAGGACCTTTTACTGTCTTTATATTATACTTCCGATAGTCTTTCTTCGATGGTTTCATTCCTTTGAAAACAACGCATCCGGCTACTGCATCCGTTCCCGAAATGTTTGAATTGTCAAAACATTCTATGTGATAAGGCAGTTTCGGAAGATTGAGCTTGCTCTGCAATTCTCTCATTATGCGCGTCTGCTTCTGTTCCGGATTAAGTTTCTCAGCTTGCTTCAGGCGATCAAAGCGGTACTGCTTGCAGTTGAGTTGGGAGAGTTCAAGGAGAGTGCGCTTATCACCACGCTGCGGAACGGTGTAATTTATGT
>CALGRN010000193.1 GCA_937880835.1 uncultured Prevotella sp.
GAAACATGGATGACATACTTTATTTAATCGCTTATCATGGTTTCAAAATTCAAAACAATAACTTTTGCATTTCAAAAGAATAACTTTCATGATGCAAAAGGATAACTTTTGCGCGGTAAAACAATAGCTTTTGAAAATCGATAATAAAACAGTGATAAGGCATGAGGATATCTGCCAAGATGACACGGCAATATTGTCATGCCGGAACGAGATTGAAAATAAAGTGCGGATTTTGTTATTACATCCCTTTTAAAAGCCTGAAAGCCCGCAGAAAATCTGCGGGCTTTCAGGCTTAAAACGTTGGGATACTCGGACTCGAACCAAGAATGACAGGACCAGAATCTGTAGTGTTACCATTACACCATATCCCAATAAGACAAACAAACCTTTTATAGTTGCGAGTGCAAAGTTACTTCTTTTTTTTTAACTGCAAACAAATTGTGTCGGTTTTTTGCAAAAAATATCTAATAAACACATCGAATTAGTGTTTTTCGGATAAATCAATGTACCTTTGCAACCTAACAAGTTACTTTTTTAATGGAGACAGAAAATAAATTGATAGAAGCAATAACAAAAGGCATACAAGAGAAAAAAGGCACGGAAATTGTTATAGCAGACCTTAGAGGAATAGACGGAACAATATGCAATTATTTCGTTATATGTCAGGGAAACTCACCTCAACAGGTAGAGGCTATTACCGATTCGATAAGCGATTATGTGCGCGAGAACGAAGGAGAGAAACCGATCAATGTCATCGGACTGGGCAATTCGCAATGGGTTGCAATGGATTATTCCGATGTTCTTGTTCATATCTTCCTGCCGGAGACACGAAGTTATTACGATTTGGAAAACCTTTGGCAGGATGCAAAGCTGACACATGTGCCAAATGTAGATTAATAATAGGATATTATGGATAATCAAGATAGAAATGATAACAGGATGAATATGCCTAAATTCAATATGAATTGGATTTACGGTTTCATTATTCTCACTTTGGGAATACTGTTTATTACAGGTGGAGACACACTAAGCACAAGTGCAAGCAGAGAGGCGTCATACACCGACTTCAAAGTGTTTGTATATAAAGGATATGCTTCAAAGATTGTCGTAAACAAGGATGAAAGCATCTTGAAGATGTATGTCAAACCGCAGAACATACGCGATGTTTTCCATGCAAGTGCGAAACAGATGGGGAACAATCCCAATCTTACGGTGCAGTTCGGTTCGGTAGATCAGCTTGAAACGTTCCTCGACAATGCCCGCAAGGCAGGAAAATTCAGCGGAGAGTTCAGCTATGAGAACAGACGAAACAATACATTGACCAATATTTTGATTAGTCTTCTGCCCTGGGTTATTATGATTGCCTTCTTCGCATTCCTGTTTCGGCGCATGGGCGGAAGCGGTTCTTCGGGCGGAGGAGTATTCAACGTGGGCAAGAGTAAAGCCCGAATGTATGAGAAAGGCAACGATCTGGGCATAACATTCAAGGACGTTGCCGGTCAGGCAGGTGCAAAACAAGAGGTTCAGGAGATAGTTGAATTCCTGAAAAATCCAAAGAAATACACCGATCTCGGAGGTAAAATACCGAAAGGAGCATTGCTTGTCGGACCTCCGGGAACAGGAAAAACGCTTCTTGCAAAAGCTGTTGCAGGTGAAGCGGGAGTTCCTTTCTTCTCCATGAGTGGTTCTGATTTCGTTGAAATGTTTGTTGGAGTGGGAGCAAGTCGTGTGCGTGATTTGTTCCGTCAGGCAAAAGAAAAAGCTCCTTGTATTATATTCATAGACGAAATTGATGCCGTTGGAAGAGCACGAAGTAAAAACCCTGCAATGGGAGGAAATGACGAACGAGAAAACACTCTAAACGCTCTTCTTACGGAGATGGACGGTTTCGGAACTAACAGTGGTGTTATAATACTTGCCGCAACCAACCGTGCCGATATGTTGGACAAGGCGTTGTTGCGTGCAGGACGATTTGACAGACAGATAAATGTTGACCTTCCCGACTTGAACGAGCGTAAGGAAATCTTCCTCGTTCATTTGAAACCGGTCAAGATTGACGTTTCCGTTGACATTGATCTTCTTGCAAGACAAACTCCCGGTTTTTCTGGTGCAGACATTGCAAACGTATGTAACGAAGCCGCACTTATTGCCGCACGTCGTGACGCAATAGCAGTGGGAAAGCAAGATTTCCTTGATGCTGTTGACAGAATAATAGGTGGTTTGGAAAAGAAAACAAAAGTTATGACAGCCGCAGAAAAGCGTACTATCGCGCTGCATGAAGCCGGTCACGCCACAATATCATGGTTCTGCGAGCATGCAAACCCTCTTGTTAAGGTAAGCATTGTGCCTCGCGGACGTGCACTTGGTGCTGCTTGGTATCTTCCGGAAGAACGTCAGATAACGACAAAAGAAGAGATGTTGGACGAAATGTGTTCGCTTCTCGGAGGTCGTGCAGCAGAAGAACTGTTCACAGGACATATCTCTACGGGTGCTATGAACGATTTGGAGCGCGCAACGAAGAGTGCTTTCGGCATGATAGCTTATGCCGGAATGAGTGACAAACTTCCTAATATATGCTATTATAACAATCAAGAATATCAGTTCCAGCGTCCCTATTCGGAGACAACGGCTAAGATAATGGACGACGAGGTGCTGAAAATGATAAACGACCAGTATGATCGTGCAAAGCAACTTCTGTTGAAACATAAAGAAGGACATAACAAACTGGCAGAACTCTTGATAAAACGCGAAGTGATATTTGCAGAAGATGTGGAGAATATTTTTGGTAAACGACCTTGGATAAGCCGTTCTCAGGAGATTATGAATGATCAGGAACAGAAGCAGAACGGTGTGGAAAAGAAAGTTGAAACGAAAGCAGAATCCGACTCAGACGATATAGAAGCTAAGGTGAAAGCTGCAATAGCCGAACATGAGGAACGCGAAAGAAGAAAACAGCAGGAAAATAAAAACGAAGAATAAACGTATGTCAGATAAGATGAAAAACTTGATAGTGCGATCTATAACAGGTGTGCTTTTTGTGGCAATCGTTGTAGTGTGCTTTATGGAAGCACTGTCAATGTTGGTTATTTTTGCACTCGTTACCGGTATGACTGTATGGGAGTTTACGGGTTTGGCAAATGATATAGAGGATGTGCAGGTAAACAGATTAATATCGACAGTTGCAGGAGTATATTTCCATTTCGCTGTTGCCGGTTTCTGTACGGGGCTTACTCCGTCTGCCGTTTTCATTCCTTATCTTGTCACTCTCATATATCTGTTTGTCAGCGGGCTTTACACCAATAACAAGAATGTTGTAAATGATTGGGCTTATACGATGCTCGGACAGATGTATATCGTGCTTCCTTTTTCTATGATAAACGTGCTTGCATTCATGAGCGGAAACGATGGACAGGCGCATTACAACTACTTGATACCTCTCAGCGTGTTTGTTTTCTTATGGACAAACGATACAGGTGCATATTGCAGCGGTTCTTTATTCGGCAAGCATAAACTGTTTCCGCGTATCAGTCCAAACAAAAGCTGGGAGGGAAGTATAGGCGGTGCGGTGCTTGTTATTGTAGTAGCCGGATTTATCGGCTATATGGACAGTACGCAATGGCATTCGGGTGCGTCTTATACAATTCCGCAATGGCTTGGCTTGGGAATGGTTGTTACGCTCTTCGGCACGTGGGGCGACCTTGTTGAAAGTCTTTTCAAACGCACTCTCGGCATAAAAGACAGTGGCACGATATTGCCCGGACACGGTGGAATGTTAGACCGTTTCGATTCTGCTCTCATGGCTATTCCTGCTTCGGTGGTATATCTTTACACGCTGACACTGTTTTGATTGTAAGATATTTTCGATACATATATAATTGGCAGAATATCTTACAAACGGTTGGAATATGCGTTTATTTGTATCCTAACGCATAATTGGTTCTGAAAACATGAAAGATATAACATCCTGATTGTAAGGAGATCTTGTCTTTTTAATATAATAGTTGATTTATAAAATAACCTGAGTTCGATTAATTATAATTCGTTCGATAATTTGATGAATAACAATGATTTTTGTCGCTTTAAATTATCAATTAATGAGAGTTTTAGAAACTCGAATTAAT
>CALGRN010000194.1 GCA_937880835.1 uncultured Prevotella sp.
ATATCTATTAAGTTATAATTTAAAAAACGGTAGTACATGATTTTTTCTAATTCATTCAGTAAAAAATTAATATCTGCAATACTTACGGGAGCGTTCATTACAATGCTCCCTTTGAGTGTTTGTACAAATACCGTATATGCCAAATCAACCAAAGACAAAATCAAAGAAATACCCTCCGTTTTTTTTAAAAAAGTCGGAAGGTATTTTAATATACTTTACAAACGGTTATCTTATACCATTACAACAGTCTTTATCATTCTTGCATCCTGTTGCACGGTCACGAAACGCACATCCGTCACATCTCTTGCACGGATTATCCGAATTATCAACGGCAGTCTTTATCTTGTAAACTGCGTATGCAACTGCAAGGGCAAGTATGACACCTATTATTATATACTGCAATATCATATAAACAATTTTCCTATTTGATATACGGCAGCAGATACACACCATGCCAACCCGGTGGTATATACCGCAGCAAACAAAGCCCATTTCCAACTGCCGCTCTCGTGCTTAATGGCAACTATCGTGGCTATACACGGGAAATACAACAACACGAACAGAAGATAGCAATAAGCCACAAGAGGCGTCACTCCGTCTGCTGTCATCTGCTTTCTCAACTTGGTATATTTCTCGGAATCTTCACTGTATTTATCGTCATCGGCAAAACTTTCGTCACCGGAATAAAGCACTCCCATAGTGGAAGCAACTATTTCCTTTGCCCCCACTCCTGCAACAAGACCTACATCTAACTTCCAATCAAATCCTTGCAGTCTGAACACAGGCTCTATTGTCTTTCCTATACGTCCTATATAACTTTGTTCCTGCTGTTCTCTCACGCTAAGTTCACTGTTGTGAGGAAAATATCCCAAGCCCCACACAATCAAACTTGCAACAAGAATAATACCTCCCATTTTTTTCAGATATTGCTTTCCTTTCTCCCACGTATGCCTTATTATAGCCTTTGCAGTAGGAAAGCGATAAGGCGGAAGTTCCATTACGAAAGGAGTATCTTCTCCTTTCACGACAAAACTGCTTAATATACGGCTTATTATAACTGCCATTAGAATACCTATGACATACAACGAAATCATCACAGAAGAACGATATTGAACTGCAAAGAAAGTACCTATTATCATTATATATATGGGTAGTCGGGCAGAACAACTCATCATCGGCAATATGAGCATGGTAATAAGGCGCGAGCGACGGCTTTCTATCGTACGCGTTGCCATTACAGCAGGCACATTGCATCCAAATCCCATGATTAAAGGAATGAATGATTTTCCGTGCAATCCCATTTTATGCATCAACCTGTCCATGATGAAAGCAGCTCTCGACATATATCCGCTGTCTTCCATAAAGGAAATGAAGAAATATAAAATAAGTATCTGGGGCAGGAACACAATCACAGCTCCTACACCGCCAATTATGCCGTCTGCAATCATGTCTTTCAACGGACCATCGGGAAATGTACTGCCTACCGTCTTTCCAAGCCACGACACGAACGACTCAATCCAGTCCATAGGATATT
This sequence comes from uncultured Prevotella sp., assembly GCA_937880835.1. Taxonomy (GTDB): domain Bacteria; phylum Bacteroidota; class Bacteroidia; order Bacteroidales; family Bacteroidaceae; genus Prevotella. The sequence continues at coordinate 1,535 of CALGRN010000194.1, forward strand.
GTCCGAGACTGAATGTTGTCTCGAACATTATATACAATATCAATAGAAAAATAGGAAAACCGACATATTTGTTTGTTATTACGCTATCGAGAATATGCGTTATTCTATAAGTGTCTTTCTTATTGCCGGTCTCATATTCAGCCTCTTTCAATGCTCCATGTATAAAGCCGTATTTGGCATCCATGATAACCGTTTCGCTGTCTTCCTTTAATTCTTCCTTTATTTTGGATGCGTTCTTGTCACGAAGTGCAATGATTTCTCTGCTGTAATCAGAATTGTCTATCAGATGTTCTACATCTTTGTCAAACTCCAATAGCTTTATGGCAAGATATCGGGTAGAATAGAGTTGCCTTAACGTATTATCTTTTTTAAGATAGTTCTGTATATCTGATATTCCTTCTTCTAAGTAAGGTCCGTAGTTAATATGAATATGACGGAAATTAGGAGCAGCATCTTCCACTCCTTCATACATCTGGATTATTTCACGAAACAGTTCCTTTACACCTCTTCCTGTCGTAAACACAGTAGGTATCATAGGTATTCCGAAAAGCTCGCTCAGTTTGTTGTGGTTGACATTATCACCTCTGCTTTCCGTTTCGTCAAACATATTCAGTGCACATACCATGCGCAAATGCATGTCTATCAACTGCGTAGTGAGATACAGATTGCGTTCAATGTTGGTGGCATCTACGATGTTGATGATACCTGTGGGCGAGTTAAGAAGTATTGCCTATGATATTATTATCTGTCATACTAAAGCGCCTGTTGACTTTTCAACAGTAAAC
>CALGRN010000195.1 GCA_937880835.1 uncultured Prevotella sp.
ATACGTTATAATCAACATGTAGGGACAGACCGCGTGTCTGTCCGATAACCAACAGGCTTGCATATGCAATATTGTTATAAATGCATACATGCACATGATAATTCGGACACGCACGGGGCGCGTCCCTACATTTAGGATATAGATATATACGTTATAATCAACATGTAGGGACAGACCGCGTGTCTGTCCGATAACCAACAGACGGACATATGCAATATTGTTATAAATGCATACATGCACATGATAATTCGGACACGCATGAGGCGCGTCCCTACATGTAGGATATGATATATACGTTACAATCAGCATGTAGGGCCAGACCATGTGTCTGTCCGAGAAATTTATAACAACATTACTTCGTATCAATATGGCAACAATAAACATTTAGAAGACAAAAACAACGCTTTTTATACTCTGCTCGTTGGGTAAAGATACTGTTTAATTGCTTTTTAGAACTACTAAAAACCATTCTATCAGACAAACAGGACGATAAAATAATAAGTGATATTTAAATTATCGGATAATTATAATTTGTCGAACTAACGTCCTTGTAAATCAGTAGTTTGCAAACTATATTCTTAAAGTAATTGTTTTGCATTTCAAAACAATTACTTTTGCACTCCTAAAAGATAGCTTTTATATGACAAAAGAATAGCTTTTGAAAAAAGAGAGTATGATATATGTTTGACAATATCATATAACATTCTTACTAACAATTAATAAATCTGATATTGTCAGTAATGCCGCAAGATGTTCTGCAATTTCTTTTTATATGATAAAATAATTTAAAGATAAAAATCTTTCATCAGATTGTTGTACCATTCGGAACGATTATTGGGACTGTTTTCTATAATGCCTTCTTCGTATTTCAATACTCCCGAGAAGTTTTTTCTGTAAGCAATGAGCCATCTGCGAGGACTTTTTCGTGGCGTAGTTCTTACGGCACATTCCCTTACTTTTATAAAACCGCAACTCTCTGCTGCAACTTCCAATCCGTTCTTGCAGTCAAAAGGAATTACGACAGAGAACTCTCCGTTGCTGCACAGAAGCCTGTATGCACAATTACATAATTCATGATAAGACAGACTGACTGTGTGTCGGGCGACTGAACGTGATGCATCAGGGTTCTTCAAACTGTTGTTGAAAAACGGCGGATTGGAAATAATGGCATCAAACAGTAACTCTTCCGCGTTGTTCGCAAGTTCCGTTTCTTCGGTAAATTTTTGCAAAGAAATATTGCGTACGCCAATTCTTTCGCCGAAAGGAGAGTTGTAAACGTTCTGCGAAGCCTGTCTGCAAGCATTATCGTCGATATCTATTGCGGTTACATTTGCAGCAGGATAGCGTTGCGCCATCATTAGAGCAATCAGCCCGGTTCCTGTTCCTATGTCTAAGATCTTGTTTCCTCCGCAAGCCCAAGCACCAAGCATCACACCGTCTGTACCCACTTTCATGGCGCAAAGAGATTGCTCTATCGTGAATTGTTTGAAACGGAAATAACTGTTAGACATATATAGTATGGTTTATGAATCATATAATATCATCTAAACGTTATATACCCTTTTTTATTTTAAATAAAGCAACTGTTTATATGTATAGCAATAAATAAGGAATACTTTCTATAATTATGATATTAATAGAGAGTATTCCTTATGTTGTTATTTAAAATATTTAAAGTGCATTTTTTATACTGCAAAATATACCATAAGACCGCCTAAAAGAATATACATCAGCGCATAAGGAATGGCAGAACGCATTATCTCACCGTCTTTTCCCTGCATATCGCATGCAGCAGTGGCTATTGCTATACTCTGAGGAGAAATCATTTTTCCTCCGGTAGCACCGGTAGTATTTGAAGCTATCAACCAATTAGGATCGGAGTAGTTCAACTGTGACGCTACATTGGCTTGCAGTTTTGCGAAAAGAATGTTTGAAGACGTGTCGCTTCCCGTAACAAATGTTCCTATTGCTCCTATGAGCGGTGCAAAAAGAGGATAGAAACCACCGGTTGCATCGGCAAGAGCAGAAGCTATGACAAGTATCATACCGGAGTAGTTCATGACAGATGCTATCGAAACAAGACTTATTATTGTTATCACGGTCTTTCTCAAATTGACTGTTGTACGTGCAAGAATAGCGAAGAGTCTGCTGAACTTCAACCCTTGAATAAGACCTCCGATCATTGTTCCCAAGAACAACATCAGACCGGCATTGCTAATCCAACCGAAAGAAAAGAAAGTCCCGCTGTCGTATATCGGAAGAGCTACTTTGGATACAAGATGAGTTTTAAGGAAGTGATTTATATCCGGAAAGAGAGGACCTGACACAAGAATGAAAATCAATATAAACAGATATACGCTCCATGCTCTGAAAGTCTGTTTTGCTGTATAATGCGTTTCATTACCCGTCTTCTTCTTGGGAGCAAACAGTTTGGCATATATAATGATTGCTATTAT
>CALGRN010000196.1 GCA_937880835.1 uncultured Prevotella sp.
AGAACATTGCGCAGGTGGAACACTCCAGACACAGGTGCTTCGATAATTTCATCGTTAACTTGCTGGGTGCCATTGCGGCATATTGCCTGTTCCCAAAGAAGCCGTGCATCAATGTACAAAGGACTGTAGATACACAGCTTGCTTTGTTCTGAATTCGTCGAACTCACGTTAAACTTCAATCACTTGATATAAAATTATAATTATTCCAATAAGAAATTTATTATTTTGTATTTAACTAAATAATGCTGATTTTTTCGTTAAAAAATTTGCAATTAGTTGTTTTTTTATTTATATTTGCAACCGAAGTTTGGAGCACCTATTTCATCGTGTGTATCATACAACGATAAATCTAATATGAACCAATAGAAACAGTTTATTAGAAATATGCTTTGAACTAAACAAACTGAAAAGCATTGTATAGTCTTAAACAAATCTTATAAATAACAAACAAAATCAAAATTATGAAAAAACAATTACTCTTTACGTTTATCGTAACAATGTTGCTGATGCCTTCATCGGGCTACGCACAGTCTATCAACAAAAGTGTTTTGATTTCAGACAAAGTGGAAATTGAAACCGGATCGCAGTATAATCTGTATATAAAGGAATACTCTCAGAAGGTTCTTGACTATCTGGCAAACAACAAACGAATTGCCGTAGAATTTGTGAGTAAATCTCCGGACATTGTAAACTCGGGCGGAGCTTGGTTTAGAGGATTGAAACCGGGTGAATGTAAGATGACCGTACAGATTTATCAAGAACATCCTGATTACATGAATTATCCCGACTACGATAACATGTTGGACGAAGTGCCTTTTGATGTTGTTGTAAAAAACCAAGTACCTGTGACACCAATGACATTGGTAACAGAGTGGGGAACCAGCAGAGATAAGATTGTGGAAAAGATGACAAAAGAATTAGGTTTTACATCATTTACAAAATCATATTTAAAGATGAACCCGACCATAACGCCGGCAGACATCGCAAGTTATGAGATTTTCCTCACCAATGATTTTGAATTTCCTCTATACTATACATACTATGATGAAAACAACAATCTGTTATCATTCGATTTTCTCGTTAGTAACGCTGACCGAATGGCAGACCCCGAAAACTCTATAATAAGCAAATATCTCCAAGAAAACGGATATGAATATCTTGGCTATGATGAATCAAAATGGTTTGTTATGTATAATTCTAAAACCAAAACATTAGCAAGTTGCGGAGTGCTTATTGTTCAAGGACAATTCTTCATGTATTGTTTGTTTGAATATTATCCCACACATCCGACGGGCATTACAAATCAAAAATCTGACGATCCTACAACAATGGATATGAAATACAATGGCAATATCATCGAGATAATAGCTAATGGACAAGAAGGAAAACCTGTTGCCATCTACTCTATTGATGGAAAATGTTTGGCAAAATCTACTCTTAAATCAGGCATAAACCGTTTTGAAATGGCTAAACCGATGCCTGTTATCGTAAGAGCAGGAAACTGTCTGCCGGTGAAAATGATACCATAAATTCACACAAGCATAAATAATTATTATATAAACTTTAAACTATCACATTATGAAAAAGATTAACATTCAACTGATTTTAATCGCATTATTGTGTTATTTCAATCAACCGGTAACGGCATCAGATTGGACTTATGATTTCGAAGACTTCTTTACGCAAATCAAAGGTCAAGGTCCTAAAAAAGCAATTGATGCAAATCTCAACGGATTGGATTGGCACATGTATGGCGTGAGAAGCAGCTACGACTATACCGACTACTTCGAAGGAGCAGCTTCTATGCGTATATATGGAGAAATAAGCTCTGCTGCTGAAACTCCTAATTTCACTCTTACTTCACCAAGAGATATCGGTACATTCAAGTTTATGATTGGTTCAAATGCATATTGGCAAGGATATCAAGTGAAATGGATAGTACAGTGGTCGCTCGACGGTAATTCTTGGACAACAGTCGGAGAACCATTCCAAGCAGGAGAATCACCTGTTGAAATATCACGTACAATCAATCAGAAGGCTGCTCGCGTTCGTATTGTAAGAGCAGATTATGCAGAATATGATCATGCAAGTGCCGGATCTTACAGCTATATCGCGAATATAGACAATATGACTATTACCGGTGTATCAGGTCCGACAATAACATTGACAACATCGGTAAGTGAACTTGATTTCGGTGAATTGATATTAGGAGAAAGCCTCGAAAAGAGTTTCACTATGACATATGGTGGTGCTGAGGGTAATCCTGAGATAACTGTTAAGGGCGATAATGCATCTGCTTTCACCTTCACAAATGCTCCCGGTGAAGACGGAACAGACGAAATCACAGTAAAATGTACATCAAGTCGTCGTGGAGTACACTCTGCTTATATAAACATTGTTTATGGCGAACTTGCAACTAAAGTAAATCTTACTGCAGTTGGTAAGAAAGCTAATGAAGATCAACTGTTCAGTGGAGGTGAAGGTACAGAAGACAATCCATACCTCATTTCAAGTGATATGGATTTGATGGAATTGTCAGAAGAAGTTGAAAATAAGATGAATACTTTCAAGGGTAAATATTTCAAAATGACGAATAACATCGATATGAAAAATGCAACAGATTTCCGCAGTATCGGTAACAACTTCGGTCGTTCTCCCGAACAAGATAATTATATACGTCCATTCTCAGGAACATTTGACGGAGACGGTTATACTATTCACAGTTTCAACCCTAACTATTCGGAGCGTAACTTCTGTGGTCTTTTCGGTATTATCACTGAAGCTACAATCAAGAATCTTACAATTTCCAAGAGTAGAATATCCGGAAATGCAGGTGTAGCAGCTCTTGTAGGTCTTTGTTATGGCGAAGCAGTTATCGAAAACTGCCATACTACGGCAGACGTTAATGTAGAAGGCGCAATCTCTTATACTGCCGGAATTTGTGGAGGTGCAATGTCCGGAAACGGAGTAAGGATTTCAGATTGTACCAATGCTGCAACAGTTACAGGCGAAGTAGGAATAACTGCCGGTATCCTTTCATATTCATCACAAGAAGGAACAATTATAGAGCGTTGTGGAAATTACGGAACTATTACTGATCTAAAATCACACGTGGGAGGTATCATTGCTTCTGTTAAGAATGGTATTACTATCAATGACTGTTTCAATTCAGGAGAAATTAATATGGTTAACGAAGAAAATGCTGAGAATACTCGTGGAGGTGGTATTTTAGGAACTGCCGAAACGTTTGAAAGCGGAATGATTTATATCAACAACTGTTACAATGTCGGTATATTGAAGACACAATCCAATACTCTTCATCCTATATTTGACATTTCAAATGCATTCCCTGAAATATATAGTCTTCAAAACAATTACTATTCAAAAGAAATAAACGGAATGAGCTATGCAGGTGAACCGGAAGAGGTTGCTGTGCTTACAGTAGCTGAAATGAAGTCTGATGAGTTCCTTAAAAAGTTAAACCGTGAACAGGAAATATGGATATTCAAAGAAGGCGTAAACAATGGTTTCCCTGTACCGGAAGGAAATATAAAAGTTGCTGTTAAACCGACAGTTGACACTTCAAAACCTGCAATCGCAATCGTTGATGGAAAACTTTCTGTAAGCGGTAACTGCAAAGATGTAATGGTTTACGACGTAAACGGTAAACTTATAGGTGCAAACACTTCACTTGCAAGAGGTATATACATCGTTAAGATGAACGTTGACGGTAAATATTATGTAAGCAAGATAATGTACTGATTATTTCTTATAAAGATTTATTAGCATTCTAAATAGAAGCCGGCGGTAGTGGACATTCCATGCCGCCGGCTTTTTGTTATGTGAATATAAAATAAAATGAACTATACTAACTATATCCTTTATCTGTCTGAAAGTAACAATTGCATACTCACGTTGTTGTAAATGCAGGCATGTAAGGCTATGGAACAGACATGAGGCTATGCTACAACGAGCAATCAAGATGTAGGGACATACCATGTGTATGTCCGAAATTTATATACAGAACATTTGATATTGAAAATCAATATAATATAAACATCACCATAAAAGCTATTGTTTTGCAACATAAAAGGATAACTTTCAGAGTACAAAAAAGCAGCTTTTGAAAACTATACTTTAAAACACTAAAATGTACGGATGATATTAATAAGGTGTAAGAAATTATATTTAATATTATTCGTCAACAAACAATTTTCCATACAAAAAACACCAAAACGATGCACTGAAACAAGTTATATTTTTAATCAAATATTCCCCTTTCTGTAAAGAGCTATGCTTTTTACGATAAGGAGCTATGCTTTTTACGATAAGGAGCTATGCTTTTTACGATAAGGAGCATAGCTTTTTACGATAAAGAGCATAGCTCCTTATAACAGGAAGCAAAACTATTGATTATATGGAGTAAAAACATTGATTATTTACTATTGTTTTTTTAATAATAAAAAATAAAATTCAAGTGCAAAAATATCAACAAGGAAAGAAAGTAGAATAACATAAATTCCTGCTAATTAACGTGAGTTCGACGAATTATGATTCTTTCTGTAATTTGATGGATATTGCTTTATAGTACGGTTTGTATGAAAAAACGTTTTAGCAGCCATACCGATAAGACACATTGTTGTTTTACATTTATCGGACAGACCCTGTGTCTGTCCCTACATGCTGATTGATGATGTATATATTATATCCTGCATGTAGGAACACGCCACGTGCCTGTGTGTATTTACAACAATATTGCATGTATGTTCACTTTCCGACTTTTATAGGTTATAATTAAATCTTTTGGATTGAATTAATCAAACTCTGGTTAATTACAATTATGCAAATGTTAATAATCAATCTAACTAATGTGTGGATAACTATGTGGATAACTACTGTAATAACTTTCGAGTTATCCACAATAAAATAAAACAGACAATAAGTTTGTGCATATCCACACAGTTATAAATAGGTTTTAATTAAATTTTCCACACTTTTTGCTTGTAAAAAGATATAAACTTATTAACTTTGTCCGTTGTAAACAAAATTGTTAATAACATATCTTAGAGTCTGATAATCAGTAAATAAATATTAATATGAACTGTTGATAAACGAAACATTTATGTTTATAAAATAATACGCAAGTTTTTAAGCATAAAGTTTTCAACTAATCAACGGCATATCATAATAGAACATATATTCTTTTATTTATAAATTAAAAATAAGATAATGTATATATTTCTGTTGATTGGTATGCTGATATCGTTCAGAACAGCAGAGAATAATTTTTATATTATATAAAACAAAAATATTATGGTTAAGAAAGAGTGGATAGAAAAAGGTTACGTTGACGAACCGATAAACGGCAATATAGACTTGAAAAAGGAAATAAGACGCATGTGCGATGATAAAAACGCTATCATTCTCGCACATTATTATACTCATGGAGAAATACAGGAAATAGCCGATTTCATCGGTGATTCAAATATAATAAGATCTACTATGATTAAGGATAAGCTTGTTAATATCCTTGGGGTTGATTTCCCTTGTGTTGATGAAGGTTTTGGTAACAATACCCCTGTTAATGTTGTCATTAGGCCCGAGGATGTTATATTATCCGATCCTCCTGCTGGCAAAATCCAGGGAGTCGTATCTC
>CALGRN010000197.1 GCA_937880835.1 uncultured Prevotella sp.
CTGTAATTTGATGAATATCTCGTATTGTTTTATAGTAAGGTTTGTATGGCAAAACGTTTTTGTAGCCATACCGATATGAGATGGTGTTGTTTTACATTTATCGGACATATACCGGATCTGTCCCTACATGCTGATTGTGATGCGTATAATTATATCCTGCATGTAGAGACACGCCATGTGCGTGTCCAAATTGCCACGTGCCTGTATATATTTACAACAATATTGCGTGTCTGTTCTCTTTCCGACTTTTAACGGTTATAATTAAATCTTTCGGATTGAATTAATCGAACTCACGTTAATTATTATAGTACTGAAAATCATTAAGTTACAAACGGTCTTTCAAAAGCTATTGTTTTACATCGCAAAAGGATAACTTTTGCATGATGAAACAATAGCTTTTGCGATGTAAAACAATAGATATTGAAATGTATAAACCATTCAATTGATTTTCATAAGAACAAATAATCTTTTGCAGAGTTTGTTTTATGTCATTCAATACCGTATATTTCGAGAAAATGATAGAGGAGAAACAAAATGGGCAAAAATGATATAAAAACAAGTGTTATAGTAATATACACCATATTCTTATAATCATATAAAGCTTTGTTTTCTGGAAAAGATAAAAACAAGAAAACCATATAATGATTGTACGGGGTAAGGTTTTAAGTATTGCCTTATGCGAAAATATCATAAAACAATACTTTTCCTTAACCCGTACAACAGTTTTATTTCAGTTTCAAACGCAAACCTACAACAAGCATTCTGCCCGGTGAAAAGAGGGCGTAGCGACGTTTCACGCTATCAATACGATTGTCAACTTTATCAAATATATTGTCAACACCGATACTTGGCTCTATGAGTAACCATTTGCTGCAATCAATCGTATGCACGGTATTTATATTCCATAAACCAAAACCGGGTGCATTCTCATATTCAGGATAATATGTCTTACCTTGCAAACGTCCGTTTACATTAATGTTGAGCGCGTATTTACTCCACTTCTGATAATAGTTCGCAGAAAGCGTAACAACATTCTTTATAGAGCGTTCGAGTGCGCTCCAAGTATCACCCGTTTTTGTTCGGGCATAAGTGTATGCATAGTTTGCATTGAGATTAAAACCTCTGAAAATGTTAGCCGAAACATTAACCTGCAATCCTTTCACTTCGCCTTTGTCGCTGTTGGTATAGAGTGTATATCTGTCAAGCTTGGCAAGCTGTTCGGAAGTCATTTCAGGGAATTCTTCCGCGAGCATATCTCTGTTTGCATCGGTGACGCTTACAGCATTTTTAATGACCATATCCTTTATAAAGTTCACGTATCCGGTAACGCTTATAAGCAGCAAATCGGTGTGATATTCTGCATTCAACGAGAAATAACTACTGTTCTCCGGCTTCAAGTTTTTATTGCCGAAAGTAATCTGTGCCTTTCCTCTTGATGTTCCGAAATAATGATAGTAAAGCTCATCAAGACCCGGAGCGCGAAATCCACTTGAATATGTGGCGCGGAAATTGAAGTTGCCCGGAGAATACATAACGACAAGTTTTGGTGTGAAATGATTCTTAAACGTTTTGTGATATGTATATCTTACACCTGCCGTAGCTTTGAAATCTCTGAACAGCATCAACTCATGCTGAGCATAACCGGCAATGGTATATACATGACTGTTTACCGAACCAGCCTGCGATTTGAGGAAATCGTTGCGCCAATCTGCGCCTATTATTGTAACGCTGTTTGGCGTTAAGCCGAATATGCCTTTTGCTTCTGCCTCATAGGTTTTCTGCTTTTTCGATTGTATATAATCTCCGATATGATTGTTTTTCGTTTCCATGTCATACTCTTTGCCATATCTGTACTTGTCGGTAAGAAAGTCTAAATGCAAAGAATTTCTGTCGTTGAACTTGTAAATGCCTCCAAGTCCCCAACGAAGAGATTTAAATCTCATCTCATAATCGTATCCTCCGGTTATATCGGGATTGATTTCGGGACGGTCGGTGCGTCTGTATGATACGTTTGCTTCTGCTCTCAAAGCGAGATGTTCGTTAGGATTGTATGTGAATTTCTGTCCGAAGACATTTGATATGTATCCGTTATACAATGGTGCAATGGTCTTTTGTGTCTCTGTGTCAGAACCTTTTACGTATTCTAAGTCGTTGTTGCTGTAACTGTTTGCTTCGTCATGAGAGAATGTTGTGTATGAACCGAAACCTTCTGAATATATGTCAAGACTTCCGGATTGTGTGAATTGTCCTTTTCCGGAAACTCTTGTAGCGGTTGAAAGCGACAGTATTTCATCCGTAGGTTGGTCGGTAATGATGTTTATTACTCCTCCGATGGCATCGCTTCCGTAGAGTGACGAGGCTGCACCGTCGAGCACTTCAATGCGTTTTACGCTTTCCATGTTTATGCGATTGAAGTCAACATTGTTTGATAGGTCACCGTTAAGTTTCTTTCCGTTCAATAATATA
>CALGRN010000198.1 GCA_937880835.1 uncultured Prevotella sp.
AGCAATCAACGAGTTCGACCATACAGGCATCGTAGCAGAGATAAAACGAAACCCTCACAAGATAAGCATGTCAAAACTTCAAGAAAAAATAAGTGTTCTACCAGGCAAAGATTTTGGTCAATACACCTTGGAGGCAAAAGCTTTTTCCATTGAGGACATGTAAGAACGACGGATTTGGAGTAAAATGATACATGCACCCATCAAAATCGACGCATTGCGCGTTAATATAAGTTAATTATGTTAATTTTGCGTTGATTTTTCCTTGTTGGAAGAGCATTCAAAAAGACGTATGTTTTTATGCTATATTGCTATGTATCTGCATGTTAAGCCATTATAAAGCAGAAAAAAGCAGAATGTAAAATACTGGTTAAAAATGATGGATTTTCAAGGAATTTCATTACTTTTGCATGCAGAACATAAAAAAATACGGAAATAAGCCGAAACTCACCAAAGACGTTAATACGTTGTAACTCAAAGGTTTATGAAATTTTTCGCTCAGGCTCAAATTTCGCTCCTTTAAGTATTATCTAACTGATTATAAGCACTTTAGTAGTTACTGCGTGGGCAAATGAGATTTCCGCATAAAACAACACTATTAAAACAGTTAAATCGCTGATTATCAGCATATAACAAATTGCAGAAAATTAAAAAGATGTTAACAGGTCAGAAACTGCGGATTTTGAAGAAATTTAAGCAAAACTCATATAACGCATTGTTACACAGAGATTTAACTTCCGTTTGGAGCTTGGCTCAATTTTCGTTCATTTTAACACAACAAACTGATATACAATACTTTAACATTTACTGCATCGGCAAGTAAAAAAAAATCATCCAATATTTGTCCTATAACCGGAAAGGATATAGGCAGAAAAGCAGGGGTCACCATTGTGTGGCTCCTGCTTTTTTGTGATACTATTTAGTCAGATTTGGACTATCGGCTTCGTGACGATCCTCATAGTTGTATGTTTTTTGTGTTAATATTTGACCTATACGCCTAACTTTTGTGGCATTTCATAACTAACTTTTGTGGTATAATTAGACTGAAATATCGTTATAACTTGTGGAAATGTGCATTTTTTCAGTAAGAACGATTAGAAAGACATCTTTCTCGCCTTAAATATGCTAATAAATATCAGAAAATTTGGTTCTTACATATAAAAAACATACCTTTGCACTGAAAAAATGGTCAACAGTGTCGACTATTTTTTCAGTGCAGACAAATCAAATAGTCATTTTTATGATAATAGAAAGAAACGAATACATTGAGCAATTAGTGAACAAAAGGTGGAACAAGAAAGTAAAAATCATAACAGGAATCAGGCGTTGTGGTAAATCTTATCTATTGTCTATCTTGTACAAAAACTTTCTACTTAAGGAAGGCGTAAGCGAAGATGAGATTATCGAGATAGCACTTGACAAGAAGTCGCACATTACTTACAGAAATCCCAACACGCTATATGATCATATTATAGAGAGGACAAAGGATTCCAAACGCTTGTATTATGTAATCATCGACGAGATTCAACTATCATATAAGATAAAGAACACAGAAATTGATGAGAATATCGTTGCAGAAGAAGACCGCGATATGCTCTATACTACATTCTACGACATCCTAAACGACCTAATGACTCGTCCGAACCTTGACATCTATGTTACCGGTTCTAACTCCAAGATGCTATCCAAAGACATAGTAACAAATTTCCGTGACCGCGGCTCGGAGATAAAAGTTTTCCCATTGTCTTTTGCAGAATTCTTGAAGGTTGCCAACATGGAAAAAGCAGATGCACTGGAAGAATATCTGATGTACCAGGCGGGAGAGGACGAATGTATTCTTTATTTGTGGCAGAATGAACGGACGGTGGTCATCGGACGGAACCAGAATGCCTGGAAGGAATGCAGGACGAAGGAGCTGGAGGCGGACGGCGGGTATCTTGCCCGCCGTCTTTCCGGCGGCGGCGCCGTGTTTCATGATGTCGGTAATTTAAATTTTACATTTCTCCTTCCGCAGGATGCATACAATTTGGATCTGCAGCTTTCCGTGATTCAGCAGGCGGTATATAGCCTCGGTATCCATGCGGAGCGTTCCGGCAGAAACGATGTGCTCGCAGAAGGGCGTAAATTCTCCGGCAATGCTTTCTATAAAAACGGGAAGCAAGCCTACCACCACGGCACCTTACTTGTATCCGCTGATATAGACAGACTGAGCCGCTATTTAAACCCTTCCCC
>CALGRN010000199.1 GCA_937880835.1 uncultured Prevotella sp.
ATGCCAATGTAGCTGACTATGCCTTAAGTGTTGAAGAACTGGAAAAAAGAACCGGCATCGATTTCTTCTGCAACCTGCCCGACGATGTTGAAGAAAGTGTTGAAAAAACGCTTAATGTTTCCGATTGGGGATTGTAGGAAACTGTGTTTTATCGAATAGGTCTGTCCGTATTCGGCAATGATTATCTGCCTTTCTAAGTGCTCTCGGCGCAAGTCAGACTGATTGTTAAGGTTAGTTCGATGAAATCTTTTCGATAAATTTAAGTATAACCGTTAAAGCAATACATACTATCAATTAACATAAAATGATAGTCTTTTTTTCGGAAGTAATATAATCTTTAACATCTCGTTTTCTGACATACAGAGCGTCTATCCCTACATATTGATTGTTCGTTGTAGGGGCAGACGCTCTGTCTGTCCCTATATCCACGTGTCTGTCTGCATTTATGTCAATATGCATGTATATATCTCCCCATCCGTGTATTAATGGTTTTGCGTATATGCGTTTACAACAATGTGCATATAATATTTTGCTTTTGTACAAACACAAGGTATAATTTGTAGAAATCATTCTGACTTTAAAGCATTAATTAATGTGAGTTCAATGAATCCGCGTTAATTGTATCTGAAAACAATAAGAAAAAAAGAAGTATTTCAAAAGCTATTGTTTTGCATTGCAAAAGGATAACTTTCATGAGCCAAAACAATAACTTTTACAACGCAAAAGGATAGCTTTCGGAAAATGAGTTGTATCTGATTGAACGAAACAAATGTAGGTACGGCATGATATTGATATATGACTTGTTTTGTAAAAACGCTGCTGCAAGACGTTTTTGACGTGCGTTATTGATTGTTAAGCGACACGAAGAAAGAAGAGAAAATTCATTTTACGGACAATGAACATTTAACTATTAAAAAACAGAATTAAGAGTTACATTACTTTGTTTTGTAGTCTTTATTTCATATCTTTGCATTAAAAGTATAAAAAAACAAAACTATGACGATTGACAAAACAAAATTTCATTGGTGGAAAGCAATAGCTTCCTTTGTGCTTGTTCTTTTCACTATGCCTCTCGGACATGCCATGATGATACTCATGGAAACTTTTCTTGATGCGGATGTAGTGCATTATGCCTCGTTTACAATGGGATTTACAGGACTTGTATTGGTTGTTAGAGGAGTGTTTGCAAAAAGCGATACGACGCAGACTTTGTGGGGTTTCTTCGGCGGATTGCTGTTTTGGACAGGCTGGATAGAATTTCTTTTCCAGTATTACGCGCATCGTTTCGGAGTGCAACCGGAGATAGAGAACGGAGTGGTTGTTACGAAACCGGAATATCTTATACTTCCTGCCACGTTCGGTTTTTGGGCTATGATTATGACAATGTATGTTTTCAGCACGCGAAACGGATGCAACTTCATCAATTGGTTGCAAAAAATCTTATTGGGAAAACGTAAGCGTGAGATCGCTTCTCATCCTATGACACGACACACGAGCATAGTTACTTTCATGGAGTTGAACATGATTTTATGGACAAGCTATCTGCTTCTGATGTTTTGTTACGACAAAAGATTTCTCGGAGATCATCACCCCGTGACGTTCATTGTAGGGTTGGGATGCCTTATCGGTTCTTTTTTCATATTCAGAAAACAGCTCCGGCTTGGTGCGTGGGGAGCAAACATACGCATGGCTGTGGCTACGGTTATTGTGTTTTGGACGCCTGTCGAAATACTCGGAAGAATAAACTTCTTCAATGAAATATGGGTAGAACCCGAGAAATATCAAACGGAGATGATAACCATTCTTGCTGCTTTTCTTGCCCTTTTGGCTTATCTGTGGTATGTTAACATAAGAAACAAGAAGAAATAAAAATAAAATTGCAGCCCGAACGGCATGCTTTCTATCGGTAAGCGTAAAGTTACAAAAACGCAACTTTACGCTCTTTTTGTGCTTTTTGCTATCTTAATGATATGTTATGATAACATTAATATATCGACAGTCGAATTAATTAGCATTTTGTAAAATATGGAAAACATTTTACATACCTATTTATTGTTTATGAACTTTTTACAAAAATATTGCTCTTTTTATCCGTTATTTTCGTATATTTGCATACGATATGTGCATGATTACAAAGACATTTATGAATTATTGTCATTATGTTTTGCACGCTTTTTTTAATATAAAACCAAAAACTATTTTATTTTTTATCTTATGAAAACAGATGGAGAAATAGCTAATGAAGCTAAACTGGAACCGATTTATAAAATCGCAGAGAAGATAAATGTGCCTGTTGACACATTGGAGAATTATGGAAAGTATATAGCAAAAGTGCCATACGGTCTAATAGACGACGAGAAGGTGAAAGCAAGCAACCTTATTCTTGTGACGGCAATAACACCCACTAAGGCGGGCATAGGAAAGACAACGGTAAGCGTAGGTCTTGCTTTGGGACTGAACAGGATAGGAAAAAACGCGATAGTTGCATTGCGCGAACCGAGCATGGGACCGTGTTTCGGTATGAAAGGAGGTGCTGCCGGAGGAGGATATGCGCAGGTATTGCCGATGGATAAGATAAATCTGCACTTCACGGGCGACTTCCACGCCATCACTTCGGCTAACAATATGATATCTGCTTTGTTTGATAACTATCGCTATCATCATGAAATCGACGGGTTCGGACTGCGTGAAGAACTGTGGCGAAGGGTGCTCGACGTGAACGATCGCAACCTGCGTTGCGTGGTGACAGGACTCGGAGGGCATACCAACGGAAGAACTACCGAGAACGGTTTTGATATTACTCCCGCATCAGAAATAATGGCTATATTGTGTCTTTCAAAGGATGAAGAAGACTTACGACGCCGCATCGACAACATTTCATTAGGCATAACGCTTGAAAACAATGTATTCACGATGAAAGAACTGGGTGTATCCGGCGCAATAACAACAATTCTTCATGATGCCATTAATCCTAATCTTGTGCAGACAACGGAGAATACTCCCGCGTTCATACATGGCGGACCGTTCGCCAATATCGCGCACGGATGCAACAGTATAATTGCAACCAAGATGGC
>CALGRN010000200.1 GCA_937880835.1 uncultured Prevotella sp.
AATGTCAGCACAGTTCCGTTGCTTAGGGTTACTTCTTTCAGTTCTTCCTGATTCCCAAAGCCTAATGACGACATTTCTACAACAAAGGCGTCTGCATCGACAACCTCGCCGGAAGCTTTGCCTTGTTTCACTGTTACAGACTTTATCTCCCAAGTTCCTGATGCGTTTTCCGTGCTGCTATACTTGAATCCTATTTGTATCTTCTTGCCTGCATAAGCAGAAATGTTTACTTTCTGGATTTCGAAATCAGACCATCCGTTGTCCTTTAATGCCGGATATGTTATCTGAATGTTATTCCAATCCTTTCCAACTTCTTTTACCCATAGGGTAGCTTCTTTTGATACATCGCCGAAATACTTGTTTATGCACTGGTCGAAATTCAATTCTATATCACCGTTAACGTTAGTCAAATCGATTTCAGGTGATATGAGCCAGCTTTCTGATGCATAGTTTTTCTTGTCTTTGTATGCAGATGCTTTCATACCATACTGATTTCCGTTGCTCCAAACATAGGTAAGTCCTTCGGGCAATGACACATTGTCGATAGTCCAATCGCCTTGTCCCTGTGTGAAATCAATATTCAGAATATCCTCGCTCGTTGTAGGAGTGGTAGGCTCGGGTTTCTTGTATGAGCCGTGCATTACAATGAAATTCTTTACTTCCCACGTACTTGCTTTCTTATCCGTGCTTATATAGCGAAATGCAAAAGTGGTATTCTCTTTCATCTGTTCCTTTTCAAGATTAACGCCTGCGCTACCGAAATCGTAGTTTTTACCTGTATGATCGCCTTCTATCTTTATTTCGAGCGGAGTCCATGTTGCACTGGCAGGATCGCTACCTTGCACATAGTCGTGGCTGATAAGAAGCTGATGATTTTCCAACATTGTTGCTGCATCTGCATAAGCTATTGCATGACTGAACATAACGGCAACGGAATCTTCTTTCGAAAGGTCGATTGAAGGAGATACAAGCCACGCGGTAGCTGCATATATCGTGCGTTTTTGTGTTGCTTCATTATATACGCTTCCGCTTACGACAGCACTGCTGAAATCGTTGTACCATTTCACGGAATCATGGGTTGTATATGCTTTGAAACTACCAAGTGTGGTTGCAAAACTTTCATTGATATATACTCCGTCGTTGGCAATGCCGTCGGGTATATCATAAGGCGCAGGAACATCCTCGCAACTTGTAAACGTCATGGCTGACATTATAGTCATAACCAAGATCGATATTGAATAAAATAGCTTTTTCATGTTTATATGTTTATTTTGTTTTTATATGTTATTTCACCTCTACGACATCATCCTCACTGCGGATGATTATTTCCCATTTGTCGTTGAAGCGTTTGATGATACCCGTTATATCAACTCTTCCTGCGGGCAGTTTCTTGTTAGCGAACTTGCAGTAAGGACTTGTGTAAATCATAATGTCATTTCCCGGATATTCGTTGAAATACCAACTGACAGACACTTTGCCGTTAGGATCAGCATAAACCGAAAGCGGTGTAAGGTCACGGAAAGTCACATTCTTTATTATTCCTAACTTTCCGCCGTCATTATTCAAATTCCATTTCGTAGGCTCACCGCCGTTTGCAAACAGTTCGGGTTCTGGTTTCGTCTTATTTCCGGTAATCTTGAAATGGTTGTTCCAAAGCATACGATTCATTCTGCTTACGTAAGTTGCACCGTTTTTGTTGGTGTAAGGAGTACCTATAACAGCTTGTTTTCCGTAGTTTCCAACATAAAGGTTCTTGACGTTTACGATTATTTCCGTACCTATCGGCAGATAACCGTTGATGCCGCTTTGTGCAATCGCGATTATTATAGCACCGGTGCTGTCTTGCAGTGCAATCTCGTTGTAAATGTTTCCACCGATGTCATTGCCGGTAACAATACCTTTTATTTGTACATCTTCGATACATTCGCGATAGCTTGTTCCGTCTCGATAATCTGTATCTATTTCTTTCTTGAACATCTCTTTAAGCTTTGAGATAGTCACGACATTTGTCTCATTTATCTCGTTATTGCCGTAAGGAGGCTCGCCATTGTATTCCGGGTCAGCATAATCCTTACCCATACAAGAGGCGAAAAGAATTCCGACAAATGCTATTATTAAATATTTAAGATCTTTCATTTTACTGTATGGATTTAGAATTTATACGCGATGTTCAGCATTCCGTTAGTTCCGAATGCGTAATATTTCTTGGGATTGCGTGAGAACTTATAGGCTCTTACGCTGCCTAATGTTCCATCTGCCTTAGTTGTATAGTCGCTTCTGCTCTGCTCATAACCTCCTGTTACAATCTTCTGATTGTTCAGTATGTTAGTAACCATTAAGTTAATAGAGAGCGAGCCATGTTTAAGATAAATGCTTTTCCCGATACTTCCGTCAAGCATAAAGCCGCCTTTACCTTTCTCTTGTTCTGGAACATCGTATGTTCCGTCATTGTTTATCGCGCCCATTGTAGTGAGTGTGGTTTGATAACGATAGTTTGGAACGTAAGAAAGATATATGCGGTCATAATAGTTTCCTTTCAAATCAATGAACCAACCGCCCGAATGATAACTCAATATAATGCTTCCCGCAGTGAGAGGAGTACCGGATTCGCGCATTCCTTTATTCATAACTATGTCGTCTATGTATGTAGCTTTCGTTGAGTTCATATAACGAACATTGGCATTGTTTATGTGTTTTGCTTCGCCCCACATGCCTATTGTCTTGATGTTGAATACGGAATTTACCTTGAAGTTCATTCCAAGTTCTATTCCGTAGAACTCTTTCTTTATACCGGTCATACTGACATAAGAGAATGCGTTTATATCATCGAAATAGAAATTCTGCCATTCTGTGACGTCATCCAAACGACTGTAATAAGCATTAAGGTTTGCATGTAGCCAAGGAGTTGATAATTGATAAGAGAACTCACTGCTGAAAACACGTTCGTTTTTCAGATTACTTACGAAATCGTTATTTATTTCGGGTGATACAAAAGCGGTTGTAGCTTGTGGGGCGCGCCATTCATATCCTGCTCCAAATGTGAAAACGTGTCCTCTTCCCGCATTGAAAGTAAGACTGCCTTTCGCTCCTCCTTCAAGGAAGTTTGCGCTTCCGCTCTTTCCGAAAGAGTTGTCAGGAGCCATTCCGTTACGTGTATGTCCATATCGATACATCTCCTTTGCACCTATTTTTCCTGCTGCCATAAAATGCATACGACCTGTACTTACGGCATAACTGCTCCATGCAAGTCCTTTATTAATAGTTATATTATATTCATAACCAAACTTATCTCCTTCGTAAACGAGCTTACCCAACTTGTTAACTCCTGCGGTATTGAGATCATATTGCACCCTGTCAGACTGTGCATCATAAGTACCAACGGCGTATGTGTTTATGTTATGGAAAGACTTTGCACCAAGTAAATCATCCATAGTTTGATAGTGATTGCTCTTGTTCCTGCCCAAAACAAATCCGAGATTCCATACTTTGTTTTTGTCCAGATGAGTCGTCAATGTTGACGAAAGAGTTACAGTCATGTTGTCGTTGTGCTTTGCCTGAATGTAGTACATAGCATCTTTACCGTTCAATGCTGCTTGTTTGTTGGCATAATAAAGACGATCCCAATTAATCTGTCTGTTAGCTTTCGATGCCGTAAGGAAGTCATAAGAAGCCTGCCAATCTTTCAAACCTTGTAAGCTTCTGTTATATGTATCGGTCTCATCCCACACATCATAATAGCTGCTTGGAAGATTTTTCCAGTAATCGGGTTGTGGATTTTCTCTGTTGTTGTAGTTGAGTTTCGTACTCTTATACATACTATATTTACCCGTAAGCGTTGTTACAAGTTTAGTATTATTATCTATATTCCAATCCCAAGTAAGCAAAGCAGCCGGAGCAAAGTCGTTTATTACACGTGAATTCCTCTTGTGTCCGTTCTGATAACCCCAATAAGGATTGTAATGATAATCGTTTGCAAGCCAGTAACTTTCATCCGTTGCCGCTCCCTGTGAAGAACGTTCAGTGGGATTTCCCCATGTAGCGAACGACAGAGAGTGTTTGTTTCCCCAAACCTTTTGCACTCCAAAGAAGTATGAAAGTGCATTGTAGAATGTTCCTTCAACATATCCTTGATTTGCCCAACGGTATGTTAAGTTGGCTGCTATTGCCCAACCTTTGCTGTTGAAGCCGGATGCATAGGTGTACATTCCACGCAAAGTATAGTTCCGATTTGCTCCTGTCAGCGTCAGTCGATGTCCTGCTGCCATGTGTCCGGCACGAAAATCGTAGTTATTAGAACCTCCCATGTTTGTCACAGAGAAGTTATTGCTCTCAAACGGGAGTGCGAAGTCCACGTTACGTGTCTGTTGATTCAGTCCGCCAACCAATGAATAGCGGAACTGTCCTGATTCCATATCGTTAACGGGCGCACCATTGATGTAAACATCATTGTACTTCTGATTGAATGCGCGGTAACGAAATCTGACAGGTGAGAAAAGAAATCCCACCTCTGAGGCAAACACATTGTTGTTAGAGTTTATGATTGTCACGTTCTGTGACATATCATCACTCTCTCCCAACTGTGCCTCAGTGAAAGTGAAAGCCGATTCGTCTATCGCTTTGCCTGTTTGTCCTTGCGTGTTGTCTGTTTGCGCAAAAGCAAAAGGTGCATAGCATAATGCCATCACTGCTAATTTCAGTTTGTTATGCATAATTTATGTTATTAATTAATATATTGCAAGTATTTCTTCTTATTTATATTTTGACAAGTTGTCGAGTTATAATATATATATATCTTTTTATCTGATGTTTTTATTAATCTTGTTATTATCTACCTATTATATAAATATTGAAAATTTAAATTCCTATTAATCAGTCAGTATCCTGATTTACTGCCTGCAACATGTTAAAAGGTCCAACCATTAATATATGTTATACTTTTGGTGCAAAGTAACGAAATAAATTTTAAAAATAAAAAGATAATTGATTAAATTTTAAAGTAATATGCTTTTTTATCATTTTAAATAACGATATTTGCAGAAGTATTGTAATAAAGCAGTGTCACTTTCTTTAAATTCACACTTAATATAAAAATGATAACATTGAGAGAATGAAAATTTCGTCTTGTCGGAGTATAGAGTATTGACAAACACGTTATTACGAATGCAAATTATCATACATCATAATGATATAATGGAATTAATCGATAAAAAAATACGATAAAACAAATAAAGATTTAAAATAAATATGAACATGAAAAAAATCACTCTGTTTTCAGTACTTTTTCTTGCTATATGCACAAGCATCTATGCGCAGAAGAAATATTCAATGTATGCAGTAGGTTTCTACAATCAGGAGAACTTGTTCGACACTTGTCATGATGTTGGCAAGAATGATTATGATTTTCTGCCTTCCGGTAGTTATCGTTGGAATAAGATGAAATATGAGAATAAACTGCAAAACATGGCTCGCGTGCTATCCGAAATGGGTACGGACAGACTGCCGAACATAGGTTGCGCCATGATAGGGTTGAGTGAAGTTGAGAATGCCAATGTGCTTTCCGACTTAGTAGCACAAGCTCCTCTGAAATCACGCGGATATAAATTTGTTCACGTTGAAGGTCCTGACAAGCGCGGTATAGATTGCGCATTGCTTTACAATCCTGAACTTTTCAAGATAGACAGTGTACGTTTACACCAGTTCTATCAAGAAATAGAAAGCGACAGCGACTATTTTACTCGTGGCTTTCTGACAGTAAGCGGACGATTGGCAGATGAACACGTAGTTGTCATTGTCAATCATTTGCCGAGTCGTTTCAGCGGTTCTTTCTATCGCGAATTGGGTGCAAAACAGATATATAAGATAAAAGAAAATCTTATGAAAGAAGATCCTGATGCCAAGATTATAGTAATGGGAGATATGAACGATGACCCAATGAATAAGAGCATGGCAGTAGAACTGCGTGGTAAAGCTGAAGTAAATGATGTGAAAGAGGGTGATATGTATAATCCGTGGTGGAATGTATTAAGCAAAGAGGGCAAAGGAACTCTGTCTTATCAAGGCTCTTGGAACTTGTTCGACCAAATTCTTTTTTCACATAATATGATAAACAGGGAAGGCGAAAAGGATTTCAGTACGCTTAAATATTATCAGTGTCAGGTGTTCCGCCGCGACTATCTTATAAATACCGAAGGACGTTATAAAGGTATGCCAAAGCGCACAACAGCGGGCGGAGTGTGGCTTAACGGATATTCAGACCATATTCCTGTCGTTGCCTATCTGCTTAAAGAGCAGAAAAACTGAATTGTTGCCGCTTATCTGCCGTATATGGAAAATAACGTAGAGAGACATCCCCTGTTGCCGTTTTTACCAAAAAACACGAGACTTCTGATGCTCGGCAGCTTTCCTCCTGCAAGAAAACGATGGTCTATGAACTTCTTTTATCCAAACTTCATCAATGACATGTGGCGCATATTCGGCATCGTTTTTTTCGATGACAAGGAACGGCTTGTCGATAAAGACAATAAGACATTCCGTCTGGATGATATAATACAGCTGCTCAACGATATGGGTATAGGGCTTTACGACACCGCATTTTCAATTCGCAGAACAAACAATACGGCGTCGGATAAAGATTTGGAAGTGGTAGAAAAAACCGACTTGGATGCTCTGCTACAACAGATACCAACCTGCGAAGCGGTTGTTACAACAGGACAGAAAGCTACCGAATTATTTGCAGAACATTTCGGAATAAATACCCTTCCCAAAGTAGGAGAGCATGCGGAATTCTATTTCGGCAGAAAGAAAATGCGCCTTTACAGAATGCCGAGCAGTTCGCGTGCATACCCGATGAAAGTGGAAAAGAAAGCGGAAACATATAAGAAAATGTTCGATTTCATCATGGATAAATCCCTCTAAGACAAGAAATAAAAAACATATATATGGACAAAAGTATAACAATCATAGGTATTGCCGGAGGCACAGGGTCAGGGAAGACCACCGTAGTGAAAAAAATAATGGAATTATTACCACCCCATTACGTAACAATAGTGCCGTTGGACTCTTATTATAATGACACGTCGGATATGACGGAGGAGGAAAGGCACGCTATAAACTTTGACCATCCGGACGCTTTCGATTGGAAACTTTTGATAAAACACGTAAACGAACTTAAAGAAGGTAGAGCCGTAGAGCAACCTACTTACTCTTATCTGAAATGCAACAGATTGCCAGAAACTATACACGTAGAACCGAAACCGGTTATCATAATAGAAGGTATCATGACTTTGCTGAACAAGAAACTGCGCGACATGATGAATTTAAAGATATACGTTGACTGCGACAGTGACGAGCGTCTGATAAGAAACATACAGCGTGATATAATAGAGCGAGGTCGTGACGTGTCAATAGTCGTTGACAGATATCTTAAAGTTCTGAAACCGATGCATGAACAATTCATTGAGCCTACCAAACGTTACGCAAATCTTATAATACCGCAAGGCGGTGATAACTTAACGGGAATAGGAATTCTTTGCAAATATATTGAAGGACTTGTCTCGTCGAAATAGATATCAAAACCATTAGTTTTTATAATTATAGTTCATTATCCGGATATAAAGACAGCAGCTCTTAAAAAGCAAACATTAAGCTTTTTAAGAGCTGCTTTTATTTAACGTGCATTAGTATAGCTTACTTTATCCATCATTATTCTATATTTCTTTTTATTTCAAATGTTATTAAGAAAAGAGAATATAAATCAACAACATTGTTGTAATGCAATATGAGTTCGATGAATTATATTCTGTGTTTGTCAGAAAGCAATAATTGCAAACTTACATCGTCGTAAATGTGGACACGCAAGACTATACGGACACGCACAGGGCGCGTCCCTACAATAATATGATAAACATTAATGTGATACGTAAACGTATATTATCCACTCGTAGGGACAGACCCTGTGTCTGTCCGAAATCAATAAATGCAGACATGCAAGGTTATGCGGATGTGCAACTTCTCGTATGCTTATACACATATTTTTGGATACGGACACGCACAGAGATATTCGGACAGACCATGCGTCTGTCCGAAATTCATATACAGTATATATTATCCTTAAAGCCATAAAATCGAGCAAATCATGAATATACTCAATTCTCTTTTAAAGCAACAGTAATCAGAGTATTAAAAGAAAGGTATATTTCTCTTGGGGAAAAATACTATCGTTTTTTGTGAATTGACTATATGCATAGCTTTAACGGTTTTACTTAAACATCTCTAACGAATTTAATAGAACTCACGTTAATTTATATATTATGAAAATTCATAAGTCTATTTTTAGAAAACTAATCATAATTATTTAATAAAAAGGTATTTTCATTGTTAATAAAAAGAACGAGTATAAAAATACGATGGTATAGATATTTTTTTATTACTTTTGCACCTTGAAATGAATTACATAGGCGAAATAATATCAATAGGTGTAGCTTTCTCGTGGACAATCACGGCATTGGCATGCGAAGTTGCAACGAAACATCTCGGTGTTCTCGTTATGAATGTGTGGCGAATGTTGCTCACTCTCGTTTTATCCATTGTGATGATGTGGTTTCTAACCGGTGATGCCATGCCTGTTTATGCAGACGGTGAGGCTTGGTTCTGGCTTCTTTTGTCGGGTGTAGTCGGGTATTTCTTCGGCGATTGGTGCTTGTTCAACTGCTATTATACGATAGGTTCGCGCTACGGACAGTTGTTCATGACGCTCGCACCAATGTTTACCGCTTTCACCGCATGGATAACTCTCGGGCAACAACTCTCAGAAAGCAGTCTCATAGCAATGTCGGTTACGCTTTTCGGAATAGCAATATCCGTACTCAGTCGCAGCGACGGCAAGAAAGGCATTTCCATACAGTTACCACCGAAAGGAATTCTTTTCGGCATTGGAGCGGGCTTGGGACAAGGTGTAGGACTTGTGTTGAGCAAGATTGGTTTAGACTATTATACAAGCAATGTACCTGCCGAAGTGTTGCCGTCGATAGAGAATTATCTGCCTTTCAGTGCTAATATAATAAGGTGTATGGCAGGACTTTTATGTTTCACCGCTTGGTTGTTGATGCGCAAGGAAAGCAATCGTTTCGCACGCAGCTATCGCGATCGCAAGGGAATGATAATGATGATAATAGCTGTTGTATTCGGTCCTTTTCTCGGAGTAGGCTTCTCGCTTATGGCTGTTCAGTACACGGCAGCAGGCATAGCAAGCACTCTAATGGCGACATCTCCTATTATTATTCTTCTTCCGTCATACTATTTCTTCCATGAAAAGATAACATTGAAAGGTGTGCTTGGCGCATTTATTTCAGTGATTGGTGTATTGTTGTTTTTTCTTTTATAAACAAACATTTTTTTGAAATAGCATAAAAAAGTAATATCCAATATATTCCAATAACGCAATACATGTGCGATTAATGTTAGAAATCATACCTTGCATACACCTGTAACATAGGTCTTCGCATGTGCCGCACATATTGCAATGCAACGATTGCATATATCTTGTATTTAAAGATTAATCCTACCCTTTTTCAATAGTTATCCTTTTGCATTGCAAAAGCTATTGTTTCAGCATTCAAAGGGATAACTTTTAGAACGCGAAACAACTGCTTTTGAAAATCAATTGTTATTTTATTGTTTTTCACTACTTTTGCAAATATGGTTGAAAAACTGCAAAATTCATTTGTATTCATCTGTTTTTTTCAACATATTGTTTGCATTAACTTATCATATTATATGTGTAAATATAATATCATAATTGTTAAAATAAAACAAAACGACAACTCTTTACTATTAAAAATTTGTTTGATTGAAGCCCTGATTGTATCTTTGCGAAAAATAGTTTCCAATGGAATAAAAAGAAGAAAGAAATAAAAAGATTTGTTTTACACTATGTCTTTGTAAAACTGTATTAAACAAAGGGTATATCAGACTTTGACAAACAATACTGCAAAGAATGTAAACGAGAAAAACAGTTCTTTAATAATTTAGATAAAAAACATAAAACTGCAAAACTTTATATGCATATCAAGATAATAAGAAAAAATATGAATGAAATCACAAAACAATATATTCCATTGGAAATATATTAATAAGTAAAATAATAAATAT
>CALGRN010000201.1 GCA_937880835.1 uncultured Prevotella sp.
AGCTCTCCCTTGTCCGGTCCACACCGACACGCTTGCGGAACTCGTCATTATGCTCCCTGAAAAGCGCCAACAGGGTAAGCGGCTTCTGGCCGATACCCTTCAGGGCATTCTTGACAAGTTCGGCTGACACGAATCCCAATTCCCCCCTGATACGGCGATAATGCCGGTTGATTCTCTCCGTCAGGTCGTCAATGGTCCGGTTGACGACAAGGGCATTCTCGCTCCGTCCGTCCGCCCGTCCCGTCGCAGGATTCCAGAGGGCAGGATTCACGGAGACCTTGGTTCCTATCTGCTCCCATTTCGAGTCAATACTGACCTTGCACAGAAGCTGGCAGGAACCGTCCTTGCGTACCTTGGTGCGATTGATGTAGAACAATACGGAAAAGGTGCTGCGGTGTCTTCGCACGGCAGGATGCATGTTATTTTCAGTAGTCATGTCTCAGGATGTTTTATTCAAATTACAACGGGGAAACGTTCGGCAATGCGGTCATTCAACAATTTGGTGTCCGTGTCTATCTTGTCGTCCGTAACCTTTGCATAAATTTGCGTGGTGGTAATCCGCGTATGTCCCAGCATACGGCTTACCGTTTCAAGGGGAACGCCGTGAGAGAGGGTTATCTCCGTGGCATAGGTGTGCCTTGCCATGTGAAAGACAATGCGGCGTTCAATGCCGCAGAGGACTGCAATGCGCTTCAGGTATCTGTTCATATCGGAATTGTTGTACATCGGCAGGAGTCTTCCGTCAGGTGCCGCATCCCGGTATTTGTCAATGATATGAAGCGGAAGCTCAAGCAGCGGGACTTCATAAACCACCCCTGTCTTCTTACGCCTGGACCTTATCCTGAGCCTTCCGTCCATGCTTCTTTCCAAATGCTCCACGGACAGGCGGCGCATATCACCAAAGGATATTCCCGTAAAGCAGGAAAACAGGAACATGTCCCGTACAAGATACATCGCGTCGCTGTGCAGGGGCGTTGTCATAAGCCGGTGCAGTTCATCTGACGTCAGGTACTTTCTCTTATAGACAGGACGCTTTGGCTTATATCCGCAGAAAGGATTGGCTGTAATGATGCCGTCAGCGATGGCCTCGCCGATGACGGTGTTCAGACGGGTGGTCAATAAAATGATGCTTCCAGGTGCAAGATGGCAGTCTGTCCGCAGATAGGTGTCATATTTCTCTATAAAGGAACGGTCAAGGGCGGTAAACGAGATGTCCGACAACCTGTATTGGTGCCGTAGAAAGACAGAGAGTTTCTTGTAGGCATAATGGTAGGATGCTGCGCTTGTCCTACATCTGTTTATCCCAATGCGCCCGTCAAACTTGTCAAGAAAGGATTCAAAATACGACAGCAGGGTTACTTGTCCTTCCGCCATGCCCAACAGGCGGCATTTCACGTCATCGGCCGTAACCCTCTGATGGACTGATGACAGTTCCCTGTGGATATTGAAGGCGGAAGCCCTGAGCTCGTCCAAACGTCTGTTGACCTCCAACGCGACACTGCTTTTTCCCTTCACACGCCCGGACACCCAGAGTCTTAATGGAGCCGACAGCTTGGCACTGAACGAACTCTTGGAATTTCTTCCCACGGCAAGTTGCACCATAATGGGACATCGCCCCTCTTCGTTGATTTCGCTCTTTTTGAGGTAGAACGAGAGCCTTACATCACTTTGTTTCATAATCATTTGTTTTTATTTGCAAATTTAATTGATGCAGGGCTGTTGCAACCTATGAAGAATATAGCAGAATAAGGAAAAAAGCCACATGCAGGAAAAATTGTTCTCATATTTCTTTCATGTCAGGAAGAAAAAGAGTATCTTTGCAGGTAAACAGGAGGGCTTATAAGCCTGTCCTGCAAGTAAATACCGGAATGGAATTCATATCTGTCTTGATGGATTTTGGTCTTTCCAAAAGGCAACGGATAGGTAGTAACAAAATTCACGAACCCATAATGGAATGCCTTTTAGAAAAGATGAAAGATATTGAATCGTAATACCTTTATTCCTTTATAGACAGATACTTGCATTATTCTTCGTTTTCTTGCCGATTTTAGCCGAATTCTTATTATCTTTGCAGTCAGATAAAATTCAGATAATCTGAAAAGGGGTGCTGCTCTGTTTGAGTGTGCTGAGATTATACCCGTATAACCTGATACAGATAATGCTGTCGTAGGAAGTGCGAATATATAAACATCGCGTTTATCATCCATTGAAAATGTGCATCCCTTTATTTTAATTTATTATTGATGATGTATGTTTTATATCAATACTTTGACAATAGCCGGTTCTGACAGCAGCGGCGGTGCAGGCATACAGGCAGACATAAAGACTATGTCGGCATTGGGATGTTATGCTGCTTCGGTCATAACTTCGGTTACGGCACAAAACACAAAAGGTGTTTATGCAATACAGCAAATAACACCTGACGTTATCGCATCGCAGATACATGCGGTTATGAACGATTTACATCCTAAGGCTGTAAAAATAGGTATGGTAAACGATGCCGAGACTATTCGCGTCATTACCGATGTGCTTTCGGAATATGACATTGAGCATCTCGTTGTAGATCCTGTGATGGTTTCAACATCAGGAAGCAGGCTTATGAAAGATAATGCAGTAGAAGAATTTTGCAACAGACTGTTGCCTATGGCAACGCTTTTAACACCTAATATCCCTGAAACGGAAGTGCTCTCGGGCATTTGCATAAAATCAGAAAAAGACATAGATGCAGCCACAAAGGTGATTATTGATAAAGGATGCAATGCTTTATTGATAAAAGGTGGGCATATAGAAGGTGAAGAAAAGACCGACAGGCTATATATGAAAGACAGAAGTTGCACTGTTTTCAGAAGCAGAACAGTGGAAACTCGAAACACACATGGCACTGGATGTACCTTATCTTCGGCAATAACCGCGTTTCTTGCATGCGGAGAAAAACTGACCGATGCAGTAAGGCTTGCAAAAAAATATGTAACAGATGCTATCATATCAGGGAGCGATGTGAATATCGGAGATGGGTATGGTCCGGTAAATCATTTTCATAATCCTAAAAAACTTATAAAGATATGACTAACGTACAATATATAACACATTGCAACAAAAGGTTCGGTTATGTTGAAGGTGCAGAACTTGCGTTAAAGGGAGGCTGCCGATGGATTCAACTTAGAATGAAAGACGCAACTGATGAAGAATTTCTGAAAACAGGATTTCTCGTGCGTAAAATGTGCAAGGTGTACAATGCAACGTTTGTGATAGACGACCGTGTTCATTTAGTAAAGACACTCGAAGCTGATGGAATACATCTCGGGAAAAACGATATGCCGGTTGATGAAGCAAAAAAGTTGTTGCAAAACGACAATATAATAATAGGTGGTACGGCAAATACTTTTGAAGACATCGTACAATTAAATAATAAAGGAGCAGATTATATAGGTTGTGGACCGTTCAGATATACCGAAACAAAGAAAAACCTTGCTCCTTTATTAGGAATTGAAGGATACATACAGATAATTAATAATATGAAACAGCATGACATCAGTATCCCTGTAATTGCTATCGGTGGCATTACATATGAGAATGTTATCCAGATAATGGAGACGGGAGTTAGTGGGATTGCAATAAGTGGTGCAATTCTCAATGCCGAAGATCCTGAGAAAGAAATGAGACGAATTATTAAATTATAACATTATGAACAACAACATCAAAATTTCCTATCCTTCATCTGAGAAAATCTACATGAAAGGAGAAATCTATCCCGATTTGCGAGTAGGAATGAGAAAAATCAACCTTACTCCAACTGTTACCGAAAAAGACGGCAAACGAGTTGAAAAGGCTAATGAGCCTGTGATAGTTTATGATACAAGTGGACCTTACAGCGACCCTGATATCGAAATAGACCTTGAAAAAGGATTGCCGAAGCTGCGTCAACCATGGATAGAAAAGCGCAAAGGAACACAGATGTTTTATGCCAAGCAAGGTATTATCACGGAAGAAATGGAGTATGTTGCCATACGTGAGAATATGAATTGCCGCGAACTTGGTATCAATTCGCACATAACTCCTGAGTTTGTATGCAAGGAAATAGCAACTGGAAGAGCGGTAATACCTTCCAATATCAATCATCCGGAAAGCGAACCAATGATTATTGGAACTAATTTCAGTGTGAAAATCAATACAAACATAGGAAATTCACACGCCAATTCCAGTATTGAAGAGGAAGTAGAAAAGGCAGTATGGAGCTGCAAATGGGGTGGTGATACGCTTATGGATCTTTCTACGGGAAGTAATATACATGAAACTCGTGAATGGATTTTGCGCAACTGTCCCGTACCGGTAGGCACTGTTCCGATGTATCAGGCTTTTGAAAAAGTAAATGGTAAGGCTGAAAATCTTACATGGGAAATATTCCGCGACACACTAATCGAGCAGTGCAAGCAAGGAGTTGACTACTTCACAATTCATTGCGGTATCCGTCTGAAAAATGTAAATCTTGCCAATAATCGCTTGACCGGTATGGTAAGTCGTGGCGGAAGCATTATCTCAAAATGGTGTCAGGTGCATCAAGAAGAAAGTTTTCTTTACAGTCATTTCGATGATATATGCGACATTTGCGCAGAATATGATGTGGCAATTTCACTTGGAGACGGTCTTCGACCGGGTTCTACTTACGATGCCAATGATGCCGCGCAGTTTGCCGAACTCGACACTATGGGAGAATTAGTAGAAAGAGCTTGGGCAAAAAATGTGCAAGCATTTATAGAAGGTCCGGGACATGTGCCCATGCATAAGATAAGAGAAAACATGGACAGACAGATAGAAAAGTGTCATGGCGCACCATTTTATACACTTGGTCCGCTTGTAACTGACATCGCACCGGCTTACGATCACATCACATCAGCTATCGGTGCAGCTATGATAAGTTGGTATGGCACAGCTATGATATGTTATGTTACGCCAAAAGAACATCTCGCATTGCCTGATAAGAATGATGTTCGCACGGGGGTAATTTCATACAAGATAGCTGCTCATGCAGCTGATCTTGCCAAAGGACATCCGGGTGCTGCCATCAGAGATAATGCACTAAGTAAAGCACGATATGAATTCCGTTGGAAAGATCAATTCAATCTTTCATTAGATCCTGAGAAAGCTCTTGAATATTGGAAAACATCAAATACCGTTGGAGGAAAGTTCTGTACAATGTGCGGACCTAATTTCTGTGCTATGCGCATTAGTCAAACTCTTGAATGTTGTGACACAGAAGAACATAAGCTGTAAAAGCTTTATCATTCCTCAACCAATATAACGAAGATAAATCATTGAATAAAAAACATAAATAAAAGAATATAATCATGATAGAAAAACAAGTATCAAAAGGTATTATTCGTACCTATTTCGAGAAAATGGAAAAATGTCTTGAACTTGACGTAGCAATCGTTGGTGGAGGTCCTTCCGGCATAGTTGCTGCATACTACATGGCAAAAGCAGGACTTAAAGTGGCATTATTTGATCGTAAGCTCTCACCCGGTGGCGGTATGTGGGGCGGTGCAATGATGTTCAATCAACTCGTCATTCAAGAAGAAGCTCTAAGTATTATAAAGGATTTTGAAATAAATTACGAAGAATACGAAGACGGATTATATACCGCAGATTCTGTTGAAAGCACATCTGCATTGTTATATAAGGCAACACATGCAGGCGCAACAATATTCAACTGCTATTCTGTTGAAGACGTAGTATTCAAAAACAATGTCGTGAGCGGTGTAGTAGTAAATTGGACTCCCGTACTTCGTGAGGGGCTGCACGTAGATCCGCTTAATATAATGGCACGCTTTGTAATAGACGGAACAGGTCATGATAGCGAAATGTGCCGCGTAGTGGCTCGCAAGAACGAAATCAAACTCAACACTTCTACCGGTGACGTAATAGGAGAACGTTCACTCGATGTTACCGAAGGAGAACGTCAAGTGGTAGAAGGAACAAAGGAAATATATCCGGGATTATATGTCTGTGGTATGGCATCATCAGCCGTTGGAGGTACTCCTCGTATGGGACCGATATTCGGCGGTATGCTCCTTTCGGGAAAGAAAGTGGCAGAATTGATAATCAGCCGCATCAAAGAATAAAGCGTGAACATATGAAAATAATAATAATCACCTCCCCCTCCTTCATAGAGGAGGAGGTTTTTCTTATCCCACAACTATTGGAATGGGGCGTCAGCACGATACACTTGCGTAAACCTCAATCTTCATATGAGGATTGCTCACGATTGTTAAACAATATACCGAAATCATTACATAAGAATATTGTAATACATGATCATTTCTCGTTAACCAAAGAGTTCGATTTGCAAGGCATACATTTGAACAGTCGTAACAACACACCTCCTATCGACTTCACAGGTACAATATCATGCTCATGCCATTCGATAGACGAGATTGAAAAAACAAAACCTACTTGCGACTACGTATTCCTAAGCCCTATTTTCGATAGTATATCAAAACCCGGATATCGCTCCGCATTCAC
Source organism: uncultured Prevotella sp. (assembly GCA_937880835.1). Classification (GTDB taxonomy): domain Bacteria; phylum Bacteroidota; class Bacteroidia; order Bacteroidales; family Bacteroidaceae; genus Prevotella. The sequence continues at coordinate 6,520 of CALGRN010000201.1, forward strand.
ATCAGAGACTCTCTATACAGCTGCCCGACAAGGTATTATAGATAATAAAGTGATAGCATTGGGAGGTATAAACGTTAAAAACTTTCATGTACTCTCACGATATGGTTTCGGCGGAGCAGCTATACTCGGTGATATTTGGAATAATATACATAAAAAAGATTTAAGAAGCCATATAAAGCAATTTTTATTATAAAAAACAAATAATATTTCAAAAATTAATTAACAGAGATTGTTCGTAAATAAAAAATTATGTATATTTGTAAACAATTATATTCTAAGCATTACACTTAAACATCTTAAATTAATAAATAACTCAAAAACAAGAAAAACATGAAAAAAATTACTATGTTATTTGCGTTTGCATCATTGGCAATCGTAACAGAGGGACAAAATGTTGTAACAAATCATCAAGACGAGATTAATAATGGAGAAAACAGCTATTACATCGGATTTGACGACAAAAAACAATTAAAAGAATGGAAAGAATACCGAATTAACACAAAAGAAGGGGATGGTTGGTATGTAGATAAGGTTCTCGCTCATGACTACTGCCCTTCCGCAGGTATGAAGAATAAACAAACAGACGATTGGTTTGTTTCGCCCGCATTCGAGATACAACAAGGAGGACTGATTGACTCGATAAAATATAAGAGTATAGGAAT
>CALGRN010000202.1 GCA_937880835.1 uncultured Prevotella sp.
CAATTATTTCAAGACATTGTAATATTTTTTCTAAATTTCAAAAGCACGTATATCAAAGATTTTCATCGTTCTTTTTAGTATATAATCACCCAAAACAAGTTATAAAAGAATACTCATATTTTTTATTCGTTAAAAATATTCGACGACACAATTAATATTCTTTTTTTAAGTACAAGAAATAAAAAAGACGTCTCCGTACACTGCAAAAGCAAGACAATAAAAGAAAATAAACAATGGCAAAGTGGCTTTCAAATAAATATTTTTTGTATATTTGCATCGTTAAAATTAAAACACAACAAAAATGAAAGCATTATCAACAGAAAAAGCTCCGGCAGCTATCGGACCGTACAGTCAGGCTATCAAAGTAGGAAATTTGATATTTACATCCGGTCAGTTGCCTATAAATCCTGCCACAGGAGCATTTCCGGAAGGTGGAATAAAAGAACAAACACGTCAGTCTTTGCTCAATGTGAAAGCGATATTAGAGTCGGAAGGACTTGACATGAGTTGCGTTGTTAAGTCAACGGTATTCTTGTCTGACATGGCAAACTTCGCACCTATGAACGAAGTTTATGCTGAATTTTTCGCAAGTCCTTATCCCGGACGCTCTGCATTTGCCGTTAAAGAACTGCCGAAAGGTGCATTGGTAGAGATAGAATGTATCGCGGAAGCAAAATAGAAAAATAATAAGACCGTTGCAGAAGCAACGATAAGAAACATATTGCATACAGAAACAGTCATTACATCCGACGTTTATGAGAAGTCATTAATCATAGATGCCGGATGTAATGGCTGTTTTTATTTCCGTAAGTATATGGAAATCGGAATTTCACGATAACATTATATGCTGAGAATTTGTTTTAATCCGGAAGAGTTTCTCATATAAACGCGGTACGTGAAATATACGTTAAAATCCTTTCATATAATAATGTGTATATCATATTTTTAGTATATTTGCAGGTTGAAAATAATGATATGTAAGTATGACTGAAAATAGTATAGAGAAAGAAATTCGCAAAAATCCTTTTTTTGAACAATATAACACTCCTCACGAAACTGTGCCATTCGACCGCATAAGGCTAAGCGACTATGAGGAAGCTATGCTCGAAGGCATCAGGAGAGATGACGAACAGATAGAAAAAATCATTAATGATGATGCAGAACCGACATTCGAAAACACAATAATACGTGTAGATGATGATAAGGACGGGGGCAATTATTATGATTTGTTGGGACGCACAACGACGGTATTCTTTAATCTGCTGAGTGCCGAGACAAACAATGATATGGACGAACTTGCACAGAAGATGAGTCCGATACTCACCAAGCATGCCAATGACATGAGACTTAACAAAAAACTGTTTGAGCGAGTAAAGTATGTCTATGAACATCACAAACAGCTTACGGCAGAAGAACAGATGCTTCTGGAAAACTGTTATGACGGTTTCGTTAGGAGTGGTGCGCTGCTCGACGATAGCGGAAAAGAGAAACTTAGGGCAATATCGGAAGAAGCAAGCAGGCTGTCGTTGCAGTTCTCTCAGAACCTTCTGAAAGAGAACAAGGCTTACTCGCTGCACATAACAGACGAAAAACAACTCGACGGACTGCCTGAAACGGCACGCGAAGCAGCAGCACACACAGCGAAAGAACGTAATCTTGAAGGTTGGATTTTCACGCTCGACTTTCCGAGTTTCTCTCCTTTTATGACATACAGTACGCAACGCGAGCTTCGCAGACAAATGTATATGGCTCGCAATACAGAATGCATAAAAGATAATTCGGAAAACAATCTCGATATATGCAAACGTCTTGTGAACCTCAGAAGAGAGATGGCTCAACTGTTGGGGTATGAAACCTATGCCGACTATGTGCTGAAACATCGAATGGCAAGCAATACAGCAAACGTATATAAACTTCTGGACGACCTGATAGATGCATACAAACCTGCCGCATCGGAAGAGATAAAGGAAATTGAGAGAATTGCCAAGAAGACGGAAGGAGATGATTTCGAGTTACAAGAATGGGACATGGGATATTATTCACACAAACTGAAACTCGAACGATATAACCTCGATGCCGAGATGTTAAGACCGTATTTTGAACTTTCAAAAGTAATAGACGGAGTGTTCGGACTCGCAAACAAACTATACGGAATAACATTCAAGGAAAACAAAGATATTCCTGTATATCATCCGGACGTGAAAGCTTACGAGGTGTTTGACAAGGATGGAAGCTATCTTGCAGTCTTTTATGCAGACTTCTATCCACGAGAAGGAAAACAAGGAGGAGCATGGATGACCGAATATCAGGGACAATGGATAGACCGAAAAGGTGTGAACGTGCGCCCGCATGTAAGCGTAGTAATGAACTTTACGAAACCTACCGATGAGAAACCGGCATTGCTCACGCTCGGAGAAGTAGAGACTTTCCTGCACGAATTTGGTCATTCTCTGCACGGAATGTTTGCAAACACACGTTTTGAAAGCCTTTCCGGAACAAGTGTTTGGTGGGATTTCGTAGAACTGCCGTCACAGTTTATGGAGAACTATGCGGTTGAAAAAGACTTCCTGCGTACATTTGCTTTCCATTATAAAACGGGAGAACCACTCCCCGATGAATTGATAGAGCGTATAGTAAAGAGTCGTAATTTCATGGCAGCTTACGGATGTATGCGACAAGTAAGTTTCGGATTGCTTGACATGGCATACTATACAAAGAAAGAAGAATTTAATGATGAGATAATACCTTTTGAGAAAAAAGCATGGGAAAAAGCCATGATAACAAAACAACGCTACGACACCTGTATGACAACTCAATTCAGTCATATAATGAGCGGAGGCTATGCTGCCGGTTATTACAGCTATAAATGGGCAGAAGTTTTAGATGCCGATGCATTCAGCGTGTTCAAAAAGAACGGCATTTTCGATGCTGATACAGCCCAAAGTTTCAGAGATAATATTCTATCAAAAGGAGGAACAGAACATCCAATGACACTTTATAAGAAGTTCCGAGGATGTGAACCGACGATAGAAGCACTGCTCGAACGTAACGGAATAAAAAGAACAAAAAACTGAAATGATGATTTTGATTGTATAAAACGCCTATTCACTATATAATTGTATGAACGAAAAACAGAAGAAACTCGACTTGCGTTATCTGAGAATGGCGCGTATCTGGGCAGAGAACAGTTATTGCAAGCGCCGTCAGGTGGGTGCTCTTGTGGTTAAAAACGAAATGATAATAAGCGATGGGTATAACGGAACTCCAAGCGGATTTGAGAACATCTGCGAGGATGAAAACAATGTAACGAAACCTTATGTGCTGCATGCTGAGGCAAATGCAATAACAAAACTTGCGAGAAGTTCAAACAACAGCGACGGCGGTACACTGTATGTTACAGCCTCGCCATGCATTGAATGTGCGAAACTTATCATACAATCAGGTATCAAACGTGTGGTTTACGGAGAGAAATACAGGATTGAAGACGGCATAAACCTGCTGAAAAGAGCTGAAATAGAAGTAACATACCTAAATCCGGACGAAAATGAATAATAATAAGAACAGATATATGCCGTTGCTCATGGCATTGTGCGTTGTTATCGGTATATTGATAGGAACATTCTTTGCCAATCGTTTCTCTGGCAACAGACTTAACATAATAAATAACGGAAGCAACCGTCTGAACAATCTTCTGCATATTATTGACGACCAGTATGTAGATACTGTCAATATAAATGACTTGGTAGAAAAAGCCATTCCGCAAATTCTGTCCGAGCTTGATCCGCATTCAGTATATATCAGTGCTAAGGATGTGCAGGCTGCTAACGATGATCTTAAAGGTTCATTCTCGGGTGTAGGCGTGGAATTTACGATAAGACAAGATACTATACGTATTCAGAATGTAATAAAGAACGGACCTGCCGACAGAGCCGGACTTATAGCGGGAGATAAGATCGTGAATATAGACGGTAAGCCGTTTGTCGGAAAAATAGTAACAAACGAAGAGGCTATGCGGCGTCTTAAAGGTCCGAAAGATACGAAAGTGAAAATAGGTGTGCTTAGATATGGGCAGAAACAACCAAAATATTTCACGGTAACAAGAGGTGACATTGCACAAAGAAGCATATCGGCTTTCTATATGCTGGATGATAACACGGGTTATATACGCATAAAAAGTTTTGGAGAAAAAACGTATGCAGAACTGCTGATTGCACTTGCAACTCTTTCTCAGCAAGGATTCGGCAATCTGATTATTGACCTAAGAGACAACACGGGAGGTTATCTGCAATCTGCCGTTCAAATGGCAAATGAATTCTTACCCGGAGAAAGACTGATAGTATATACGAAAGGAAGAAAAGCCCCGAGACAAGAATATCGAAGCGACGGAAGAGGCTCTTATCAGAAGATACCGCTCGTGGTGCTTATAAACGAAGGTTCGGCGTCGGCATCTGAGATATTCGCAGGAGCAATGCAAGACAACGACAGGGCTACTGTCGTGGGCAGACGCTCATTCGGTAAAGGATTGGTTCAGGAGCAAATAGAGTTTCCTGACGGCAGTATGATACGTCTGACTGTTGCCAGATATTATACTCCTTCGGGACGTTGCATACAGAAACCATATACCGCAGGCGACGGAAAAGGATATGAACAAGATCTTATTACGAGATATCAGCACGGAGAGTTCTTCTCGCAAGACAGCATAAAACATAACGGACC
>CALGRN010000203.1 GCA_937880835.1 uncultured Prevotella sp.
CCTAACTGGGAAACCAAAGATTTTTACGAGAGAGAAATTTCTTCGGCAGGCATTATGCGAAACCATATGTCCGTCCCCTGCGACATCTACTTTACTATGGAGAGAAAAGTTCATTCGTTTTTGGAATCGACATTTCTACTTTATAAAATACCCGACGAAAAAATAAAGCAGACGATAGAGTTTGTAAGTCAGTTCGAGTGGGAAAAAATTGCAAAAGACGTTATAGAAAATATGCTTTCGTATCTTGAAAGCAAAATTTAAAAGGAGCAAACAATGAAAAGATTTATTACGATATTACTTTGTATAACCCTTATGGGAACTTTGGCTATCGGCGCAACGAGTTGTAAAAGACTGAGAGGTGGAACTGAGGCTGCTAAAATTTTGATTTATCACTTCATGCTCTTCTCTGATGAAAAGATTACTCTTGAAAACATCGACACTGACATCAATCAGGAGTTCGACGAAGAGATTCTTCACATGCGTCAGCTGCTTAAGACTCGCCTCGTAGATATGAACCTCTCTGTACGTGCACTCAACTGCCTCAAGGCTGCTGATGTTGACACTCTCGGAGATCTCGTTCAGTACAACAAGGCTGACCTCCTTAAGTTCCGCAACTTCGGTAAGAAATCGCTTTCTGAGCTTGATGATTTGCTCGAGAGTCTGAATCTTTCGTTTGGAACTGACATTTCAAAGTATAAACTCAATCAGGATTAATCAGTTAACAATTAACAGTTAACAGTTAACAACGAATGGTTTTAAAGTTAACAGTTAACAATTAACAGTTAACAACGAATAGTTTCAAAGTTAACAGTCAAAAATTAACAGTTAACAACGAATAGTTTTAAAGTTAACAGTTAACAACGGATTGTTAATCAAGACAACTCCTGATTACAAAAAACAAAAAAACTCAAAATGAGACACAATAAGAAATTCAACCATTTGGGTCGTACTGCATCTCATCGTGATGCCATGCTTGCTAATATGGCAATATCACTGATAATGCACAAAAGAATCACTACGACTCTTGCAAAGGCTAAAGCCTTAAAGAAATATGTAGAGCCTTTGATAACACGTTCAAAGGACGACACAACAAATTCTCGCCGTGTAGTTTTCCGCTATTTGCAGAACAAGTATGCAGTTACAGAATTGTTTAAAGACATTGCTGAAAAAGTAGGCGATGGTCCCGGTGGTTACACACGTGTTATCAAACTTGGTACTCGCAGAGGTGATGCGGCTCAGATAGCTTTCATAGAGCTTGTTGACTTTGATGAGAACATGGCTAAGACACCGAAAGCAGCCAAGAAGACTCGCCGTAGTCGCCGTTCTGCTGCAAAGACAGAGGAATCCGCAACCGCTGATACAACAAAGGTTGAAGAAACTGTTGAGGAAACAAAAGCAGAAGAGGAAACAGCAAAGGCTGAATAAATTATTTTATAAAACTATTAAGCATCGTCTTCAATCCATTTGGAATGAAGACGATGTTTTTCATGTAATAGGTATTAATACTGTTGGTTAATATTAATGTGTTTATATCTTTGTTATTGAAGTGAGTTCAACGAACTAATATTAACTATTTCAAGCGTATAGATTCACTATTTGTTGTCAATCCTTTGTATTTGTTTTGTTGTGGATTGAAAGAATATCTTAATTGTAATACAATACCTCTTGTGTCAAGTTGTCTGTTTTTAGAAAAATAAATACCGTTTATATCACTTTTCCAACGTTCTTTATCCGTTTTGAATATATCCGACAGTTTTATCCATAATGCAATTTTCTTCTTTAAGATATATGTATTTATACCAATATCTGTACGAAAAGAAGGTTTGAATTCTGATAAATATAGATTTCCATTTGCTGTTCCCCAAATATCTATTGAGAAATTGATAATCTTTGATATTCTTATAATGTTATCAATTTCGTATGTGAAATAAGGTTTATTATATTCTCTTCCATTGTAAGTTAGAAATTGTTTAAACACGTTCATTTCTACTTTTGGACGCCAAGATTTTATTGTTGGCGAATAGTTTATTGCTACACCCCATTCGTGATAATGAGGAATATTTTCTACTGTAAAGAGCATTGATGTTTGTCCGTTCATTTTCTGTGTGGTTTGCAGAATGCTGTTGTTATACCAAGTGTGAGAAATATCCATCATTAAATCTTTCCAACAAAATGTGCAGTCTAATACATAGTCGTAAGCTGATTTAAGAAAAGGATTTCCTCTTTGGTAGGTATAATTGTCAATATATACGGTACTGCTGTTAAGTTGTCCATAAGAAGGACGGTGTATAGAATTGCTGTAACTCAAAGAGATTGATATATCATCTTTGTCGTAATCTAATTGCAAATATGGTAGAATCTTACAATAATTTTTGCTTACATTCTTTTTAAGGACTCCTAAATGATAATATTTGTAGTCAGCTATTTCAAAGCGACTTCCTGCTTCCAACGAAAAATTTCCAAAGGTTTTCTTTTGCGAAACAAAGACACCAAATAGTGTTTGTTTGTTTTCATCTTCGCTTTCTGTTAAAGAACTGCTTATGTCTTTTCGGGCATTATATGAATGAATGTTATATGTATAAGATAATTCTGCGCCATAATTTAATACACCTCCAAATAAAGGAGTTTGCATTTTCGCATTTCCGGTATAAAGTCGGTATTTGGAAAGATTTTTAGTATCAACATTATTGGTTTGCAGCAAATAAGTTATGTATTGCGACTCTGTTTTTCCTTGCAAATAATCAATATTAATGTTTATTTCATTTCCCTTCCCCCATTTACCAATATAGTAAGCATTTACACCATGTGTTGTTTTCTTTGTTTCATTCATAAGCTTTACATCTTCCGGATCTTTTTTTATTTTGTTTTCCGTGTATGTAGTGCTGCCAATCATATTGTTTTTGTTGTATGGAGTTCCGGTAAATTCATATTTTACGCCGAAATCATTTTTAGAGTTGTTTGAGAAACTGAAACCGATGTTAGCATTAATTGAATTATTCCGAGAGCAGTTGTTGAAATATTGTTCGATGCCAATTTCTTTTTCATTGTGATTAAAAGAGATAACGTTATCGACATCACTCTCTTTCCTTCCTTGTTTCATATCCATTCCTCCGAAAAAGTCCCAATTTTTCATGCGATAATTTAATTTCCCGACAATCATTGAGTTTAAATGTTTTGTTTTTGAGCCTTGCAATGTTAATCCCGAACTTAAACCATTTCCTTTTCTTATAGTATGTATTCTTATTACTGCTTTTACATTACTTCCGTATTCAGCACCGGGATGAAGATTCAATTCTATGTTTTTTATTTCATCACTCGCGAGTTTATGTAACTCATCCATATTCTGTATCTTTATGTTGTCTATATATATCAATGGAGTTCCTCTTCCAAATACAGACACACCTTCTGTCGTACGGCTCATAAAAGGCAAAAGAGAAAGAACCTGAATTGCGTTACCTGTGTTTGATAACAGCGTATGTTGAATATTTGCTTTCAGTATTCCGTCATTCATTTTAAAGACCGGCAATTTGCTTTCTACTACAACCTCTGTCAATTCTTGTACATTCTCATCTAATATGATTACCCCCATATCTGCATTTGGTTTAAGATACTTATTTATGTATCCTATATTTCTGATTGACACCAATAATTCATCAAATGAGAAATTTGTATTGTTAGGCAATGTAAAATATCCATTGTTGTCAGTAACAACTCCTGTAAGATAGGTGCTGTCTGATTTTGTTACAAACATCACATTAGAAAAAGCAAGCGGTTCTTTGTTATTATTCAGAATTCTTCCTCTTATGTTTTGTCCTGTAACAGTTACACAACACAACAGCATAAACATATTAAGTAATAATTCTTTTTTCATGAGCATGTTAGTTTAGGTTTTTAAAGTCGTAATAAAGTACAGCATTCAGTGTTACGGAATAATATTGAATAAATACTTACTCTTCTTAAATTAAAAACTCAAAAACAATTAAATTATTATACGCTGCAAAATTATTCTGTAAGTTTTTTATATAACTTCTACAACACCATTATGGAAAAAGCTCTTGTTAATCATTAACGGCACGGCAAACTATATGGATTTTCTATATAATGTTTTATTTAGCCTTAATAATCAAATGATTTATCAAGCTATTTATTGATTTGTTTGTTTTATTTTGTTATGAAAAATCTTACGCTATGCTGAAATATCCGCGTATTTGCAGCCGTTAGTATCTTAATTCGAAAATATGCAAGTATTGCTAAATGTTGATAATCAGCGTGTTGACGTATTTATGTATTCAGTTGGTAACTTAAAATATATTCCCTTATATCCTAAAAGCTATTCTTTTGCTTGCCGAAAGCTATTGTTTTACACGATAAAAGGATAACTTTTGCAATGCAAAACAATAACTTTTGAAAAGCGTTTTGCAAAGTATTGATATTCTGATGTTTATGTGTTGCGTAAACACATCTGTAAAAACAGTTTGCGCAACAAGGCATGACGCTATGTTTCGGCAATCATTCATATAGATTTAAGATAAACTGTTTAAGTAAGTTTTTCTATTTATTGATACGGAAAACAATATATCGTTACGCCTTTAAACCTTGAAACGAAGTGTCAGAACCTATAATTAAGGCGCGTATATTTGGTTATTTCCAACCCTTCAATCTTTTGTATCTGCTCTTTTTTGAAATATCCGTCGCCTTTTATTATAACCTTTTCGCATCTCGATGTCGTGAATTTGCGGCATGCCTGTTCGTCTGTTGCACCGCTGCATACGTATAACAGTCCGTTTATCTCTATCGTCTCGCCCGGCAATGCATCTCGAAGCGTGACGCGAATCCAACCGTCAAATTCTCTCCCGAAATCGCAAACAAAGCCTTCTTCCGTTTCTTCTACCGACAAAGGCGACATTATCTTAGACACTTTATAAGCATCCGAAAACGGCAGAGCATCTGTTATGGGAAGACATTTTCCGTCGTCCGCTCTTACGGCAGGCATCCACGTGGCAACGTCAAACTCTTCTGCTTTCCAGTCGTATGGATATTCCTCTGCGTTAAGATATTCGTAATCGCCGTAGAAAGAAGCCGAATTTGCCTGTCTGCAAAGCCATGATTCGTCGGTGAAACCTACGAAAACAGTGCCGTCATAATATTCTCCGTAGAACAAGAGCGATAACTGTTTGCCTGCCCAAAAAGTTTTTTCAGGAGAATATCTTACAGCTATCGTGTTGTTGCCTTTACGCAGAAAATCTGCCACATCGTACCTTATACGCCTCAATCTGGCAGGATTGTCGCCGTCGAAAGGTATCATCACGTCTGTCGAAACATTGCATCCGTTCACAAAAACCTCGAAAAGTCCGTCGCTCATTACTGATATTTCCGCCATGAAAGGCGTCCTGTCTATCGTATAATCGCGCCTGAACCACACGTGAGAA
>CALGRN010000204.1 GCA_937880835.1 uncultured Prevotella sp.
CTTCCTCGATTATTGATTTAAATATCTCGCTTGTATATTGCTCGCTTTGATAATGACCTATAACGGCTATCTGTATTTTCTGCTCATAACCGAAATAATCATGATAGTGCATTTCGCCTGTGACAAAAGCATCTGCACCGGCATTCAAAGCATCGTCGAGCATGAAAGCCCCTGAACCGCCACATACTGCAACGCGCTTTATCCGGCGATGCAATAGCTCATTGCACATCGCACATTCAACATCGAACGTGCGCTTCAACATAAGTATGAAATCATCCGAAGCCATCGGTTCATCCAAGTTGCCGATAACACCCGATGCATATTCCATAACTGCGTTTTCATCTCCGCTAACAAAGCTCCTCTTATTGCCGAAAAAAGCAGCATCTTTAAGTCCTAATTTCTCTGCAATCTTGAAGTTCACGCCACCAAAGGCATTATCCATATTGGTATGCATCGCAACAATGGCAACATCATTCTTTATCGCCTTCATCACAGAGCGTTGCACAATGTCTTCCCCCGTTATATGCGCCAGCTTACGGAAAATCAACGGATGATGAGCAACAATAAGATTGCAGCCGAGAGAAATCGCTTCATCAACAATTCTTTCGGTAACGTCAAGACACAATAAAGCCCCTGATACTTCCGCCTCTGTCAATCCGACTTGCAAGCCGGCATTATCAAAACCTTCCTGCAAGGGCAGAGGCGCGAATCGTTCAAGGGCATCAACCACTTCTTTTATTTTCACGCTTTTCAGCCTTTATATAATTAATGTGCAAAATTAGGTATTTTCCATATATATACGCATAGCTTACCTTTTATATTATTTTTTTTTAACTATTTAGATATCAGAAACTTTTATCAATACAGCAACTAACTTGTCTCAATATGAAAGAATAACCATAAATATAGTTGCACAAAATACTTTTTCTGTGCACATTTTGCTTCATATTGTGCATTTTTAAATATATTTCTTTTGCTGCAAATTAAAAAATGACTATTTTTGCAGCCTGAAATTTCACAATAATTATTTATATATGAGTTTGAAAATTGTTGTACTTGCCAAGCAAGTACCTGACACAAGAAACGTAGGTAAAGATGCCATGACGGCAGAAGGCACTGTTAATCGCGCTGCTTTACCTGCAATCTTTAATCCGGAAGATTTGAATGCGCTTGAACAAGCGTTGCGCTTAAAAGACGAAAATCCCGGCTCTACGGTCGGACTTCTCACTATGGGACCTCCCAGAGCGGGCGAAATCATACGTCAAGGACTATATAGAGGTGCGGATACGGGATGGCTTTTGACAGACCGTTTGTTTGCCGGAGCAGATACACTTGCCACATCTTATGCTCTTGCCACTGCAATAAAGAAGATTGGAGATGTGGATATTGTTATCGGAGGGCGACAGGCTATCGATGGCGATACTGCGCAAGTAGGACCGCAAGTTGCTCAAAAACTTGGATTGCATCAAGTGACCTATGCAGAGGAGATAATGAAAATAGAAAATGGAGTGGCTACAATCAGACGCCACATAGATGGCGGTGTAGAGATAGTAGAAGCTCCTCTTCCGGTTGTTATAACCGTTAACGGAAGTGCAGCACCATGCCGTCCCTGCAACGCTAAACTTGTCATGAAGTATAAACGTGCCACTTGTCCTATGGAACGGGAGGCCGACGACGCTTATGCAGAACTGTATGAGCAGCGTCCTTATCTTAATCTCAACCAATGGAGTGTGGCTGATGTTGACGGTGATCCTCAGCAATGCGGTCTCAGCGGTTCTCCTACTAAGGTTAAGGCTGTGCAAAACATCGTGTTCCAAGCAAAAGAGAGCAAGACTCTCTCTGCAAGTGATGCCGACGTAGAAGGTATGATAAAAGAATTGTTGGAGGAAAAAATAATAGGATAAGTTTATGAGTTTATAAGTTTGTAAGTTTTAAGTTCCGGATGCTTTGGCTATATATGCAACGGCAATTCTGACGAAAAACGAAGAAACTCGAATAACTCAAAGACTCAAAAACTTAAAAAGATATGAATAACGTATTTGTATATTGCGAGATAGAAGGTAAAAAAGTAGCCGAAGTATCTCAGGAATTGCTCACCAAAGGGCGCAAACTTGCCAATCAGCTTGACGTGCAGTTGCACGCTGTTGTGGCAGGTACTGGAATAAAAGGAGAAGTAGAACGTCAGATAATACCTTATGGCGTGGATAAACTTTTTGTTTTCGATGCAGAAGGATTGTTTCCATATACATCAGCACCGCATACAGACATACTCGTAAATCTGTTTAAAGAAGAAAAACCGCAGATATGTCTTATGGGAGCAACCGTTATCGGACGCGATTTAGGACCACGCGTTTCGTCATCGCTGACAAGCGGACTTACAGCAGACTGTACGCAACTTGAAATAGGCGATTATGATGATAAGAAAGCAGGAAAGCACTACGATAACTTGCTTTATCAGATTCGTCCGGCATTCGGTGGAAATATTGTTGCAACGATCGTAAACCCTGATCACCGTCCACAAATGGCAACAGTACGTGAAGGTGTAATGAAACGTGAGATTGTTGACGAAAACTATAAATGCGAGACAGTATATCCGGAAGTGTCCAAATATGTTTCCGCAGAAGCTTATGTCGTTAAAGTTCTCGAACGTCATGTAGAGCAGGCAAAGCATAACCTTAAAGGTGCGCCGATAGTGGTTGCAGGAGGTTACGGCGTAGGAAGCAAAGAAGGATTTGACCAGTTGTTCCAACTTGCAAAAGAACTTCACGGAGAAGTAGGCGCAAGCAGGGCGGCTGTGGATGCAGGTTTCGTTGATCACGACAGACAAATCGGACAGACCGGGCTTACAGTACATCCGAAAGTATATATTGCATGCGGTATATCCGGACAAATACAACATATTGCGGGCATGCAGGACAGCGGTATCATTATATCGGTAAACAATGATCCGGAAGCTCCGATAAACAAAATTGCCGACTATGTCATAGTAGGCACGGTTGAGGAAGTTGTTCCGAAACTTATAAAATATTACAAACAAAACAGCAAATAATTATGGCTAATTATTATACAGACACTCCCGAATTGCGGTTTCATCTCAATCATCCTTTGATGAAACGCATTGTGGAATTGAAAGAACGCAACTTCGCTGACAAGGATGATGCAAACTATCCGGATGCACCTGTTGACTTTGAAGATGCTATGGAGAATTATGACAGACTGTTGGAGATTACAGGAGACATCGCAGCCAACATCTTAGAACCTAATGCAGAGGCTGTTGACCAAGAAGGACCGCACCTCGTTGATGGACGAATGCACTATGCATCGAAGACATACGAGAACCTTGAAGCTACACGCAAGGCAGGACTTTGGGGTATATCAATGCCGCGAAGATACGGCGGTTTAAATCTTCCGATCACTCCATATTCTATGGCATCCGAGATGGTTTCTACCGCAGATGCAGGCTTCCAGAACATTTGGAGTCTGCAAGACTGTATCGAAACGCTCTTCGAATTCGGTAATGAGGATCAAAGACAAAAATACATACCAAGAGTTTGCGCAGGTGAAACAATGTCTATGGACTTGACCGAGCCTGACGCAGGTTCTGACTTGCAGCGCGTAATGCTTAAAGCCACATATTCGGAGAAAGACGGTTGCTGGCTTTTGAACGGCGTAAAACGTTTCATAACAAACGGAGACTCAGACATACACCTCGTTCTTGCACGTTCGGAAGAAGGCACACACGATGGCCGCGGACTGTCTATGTTCATCTATGACAAGCGTCAAGGCGGTGTTACGGTGCGCCATATAGAGAACAAACTCGGTATTCATGGTTCGCCAACTTGCGAACTTGTTTATAAGAATGCACGTGCCGAACTGTGCGGAAGCACACGAATGGGACTTATAAAATATGTCATGGCACTGATGAATGGTGCGCGTCTCGGTATTGCAGCACAGAGTGTGGGCGTATCGCAGGCAGCTTATAACGAAGCGTTGGCTTATGCAAAAGATCGCAAACAGTTTGACACAGCCATTATTGACTTCCCCGCAGTGTATGATATGCTGTCTCGTATGAAGGCGAAAGTTGATGCAGGACGCGCCATTCTGTATCAGACAGCGCGTTATGTTGACATTTACAAAGCATTGGATGACATCGCACGTGAGCGCAAACTTACATCGGAGGAACGCGAAGAGCAGAAAAAATACACCCGCCTTGCAGATGCTTTCACACCATTGGCAAAGGGTATGAACTCTGAATATGCCAACCAAAACGCTTATGATGCAATACAGGTGCACGGAGGTTCAGGCTTCATCATGGAATACAAGAGTCAGCGTTTATATCGCGATGCACGCATATTCTCCATATACGAGGGTACAACACAGCTCCAAGTAGTGGCTGCAATACGCTATATAACCAACGGAACATATCTCACAATGATAAAAGAGCTTCTCGAACATGAGGTTTCCGAAGACCTAAAAGGTTTGAAAAACCGTGTTGCCAAGCTTGTTGAGATGTACGAAGAAAGCGTAAATGCCATAAAAGAAGAGAACAATCAAGAGAAGCAAGACTTCGTTGCCCGCCGTTTATATGAAATGACTGCCGACATAATAATGTCTCTTTTGATTATTGAGGATGCAACAAAAGCTCCCGAACTCTTCGCAAAGAGCGCGAATGTATTTGCCCGCCATGCAGAAGAAGAGGTAACAGGACATTATCATTTTATAAAGAACCTTAACTCGGAAGACATTGCTTTCTATCGCCAAGCAGCAACAGAAGCTATATGATTCTTTTGAGTTATATTAAAAGAGTTAAGAAGAAATCAACTTGAATAATAAGAGCGAAAGCACCGAATCGAAATTCGATTTGGTGCTTTTTTATAACATTAAACTCACGTTCTAAACGATAGATCACATATTAGGAACAGTTTCAAAGTATGATTATTCTATAATATGGTAGCGAAACTTTGCGTGTATTTGTTTTTGGACAGTATCTGAGTGTAATTTAATAATGAGTTTTTAATCATAATTTTTTTGCAAATAAAAAATCAATTATGTGAAAAATATGATAATATTTTGTAAATTTGCAAAATATCACAATAGTTGTTTTGTAATAATATAATTATGTATTTAATAAATAAGGAATAATATGGAAAAATTATCGCTTTATGAACTACTGTCTTTTGTATTACCGGGTGCAGTGATGTTAGAGGTTATAAATCGATTCTCCTCTCATATTTTAGAACAGGAAAAGGAGGGATTAATTCCATCAGGAAGTTTTGGAGAAGGACTTATCTTTTTGTCTCTTGCTCTCTTTGTAGGCAGTATTATTCATATTGTCTCGTTCAAATTGTCGATGAAGTATGAATGGTATAATACATTGGCAGCTAAGCCAATAAATAAAATGAAAAATGCCAATTATATAGAAAAGATATACCCTAAACTACAAGAAGAATTTTGCAGAAAACACTCCTTGACCGATAAAAATGTTTCCAAAGTGGATATCTTTGATACAGCTTACTATTATCTGGAAGCAAACGATAAAATTACACAAGCAAAAAACTTCCAAAGTCTCTTTTTCTTATTCAGGAATATGTTTACCGTGTGTATGGTAGTTTTCGTTTTTTCGTCATTGGGAATAATTGTGTTCTTGATAATTGGCGAATGTGATAAAGCAACTTGTTTGGCTTATTATTATTTAACTACGTTGATATGTGGTTTTTTATCTTCATTCGTAGCTCAATGGTTCAGGGTAAAAATGACTGACCGTATCTTAGGACTTTATTATTCGGAATTAACTCACAAATAAATATATTAAACTATGAATGGTATTATTAATTCTGGGCAGAAAAAATATTATAGCCCTTTTAAGCATGAAGATAAATTTTATTTTGGCGGATATTTCAATTTGGCGATGGATAATGTTGATAGTGTATTTGCCGAGTTGGGTATGTTATTGAAAAATAAGAGATACAAATTCAATGAATTTATCACAAATATGTTTCCTGATAATCTTTCACTGGTTGAATATGAACGATATGTAAAATTGATTTCGGATTATTTTCCAATGGCAAGCTATCTTGATGATAGAGAAAAACCACGAAGCGAGCGAGTAACGTATTTTAGAACCAATCTCAAAGGTATAATAAATATTGTCAGCAATTTGAGAAACTTTTATACTCATCATAGGCACGAGAACATAGATATTTCAGATGAAGAGTTTAAGGTATTGAACGGTATATTTGAGAAAACTATTCTGACTGTAAAAAAGAAGAAAATAAAGAGCGACAAGACAAAAGAGATTCTTAAAGAAGCAATAGAAAAAGAATTGGATATTCTATGCCAACAGAAGTTGAAATTTCTGCAAAATTGTGTCCAAAAAATCGAGGAAAAACGGAAAGAACAAAAGGAAAAAGGAGAAAAAGTAGATAAGCCGTTTAGATTTAGCGACAAAAAAGAAGATCTTATTGCCAGCGTTTATAACGATGCTTTTGAAGATTATCTTGACAAGAAAACAAACAGACTAAAAGAATCTAGCAAAATAGAATATGAAAAAAGTTTTCCAAAACGAGATGAGGGAGATTTGGAAATTCCCGTTTCTCAAAAAGGAGTAGTGTTTTTGCTATCTCTATTCTTGACAAAGAAAGAGATACAACAATTCAAAGCTCGGATAAAAGGATATAAAGGAACAATCCTTACGTCTCAAGAAGTAACTGAAAAAAGCATAGATTACCAACACAACAGCCTTCGTTATATGGCTACCCACGAGATCTTCTCGTTTTTGGCATTTAAAGGATTAAAACGAAAAATTCGCACTTCCGAGATAAATTTTGATGATAAACAAGATGATGAACAAGATAATAATATTCCTGATGAGATACCTGCTTATAGTAAGGAAACTCTAATGATGCAGATGCTTGATGAGTTAAGTAAAGTGCCGAATGTGGTTTATAAGAACCTAAGTGAAGACTTGCAAAAGACCTTTATTGAAGATTGGAATGAATATTTCAAAGAAAACAATAGCAATGTAGAATCGGTAGATGAAGATTTGGTTATACATCCGGTTATTCGAAAAAGATACGAGGACAAGTTCAACTATTTTGCCATTCGCTTTTTAGATGAATTTGCAGAATTTCCAACACTCCGCTTTCAGGTATATTTAGGAGATTATTTGCACGACTCTCGTTCTAAAAATATTATTGCAAACAGAGAGGTAAAGGAAAAAATAACTGTTTTTGGAAGATTGTCGGAGTTGGATAATAAAAAAGCTTTGTTTTTGAAGAATATAGATACTCTTTCCAATGAAATGAAGGAAAAAGGGAATTGGAAAATTTTCCCTAATCCAAGTTATGATTTCCCAAAAGAGAATATTTCGAAGAATGACAAAACATATACGATAGAAAAAAGTGTTTTGGAGAGAGGAAAACTACCACTTGCCAATAAGATTGGTATTAAAGTCAGCTAAAAAAATGAAGCTATTGCTACAAAAGTAGAACAAGCAGTTAAAGCGACACAACTCAAAAAGAGAGACGACCAAAAGACATCAATCAGAGAAATTATAGAAAAGATAGTACCACTCAATCATAATACTAAAAATGGTGTTATTGTATGGAATGGGCAACCTACTGCCTATTTAAGCATGAATGATATCCACTCGCTTTTGTATGCATTTCTGAAACAAAACAAATCAGGAAAGGATTTGGAAAATATAATAGTAAATAAGATTGAGCAACAAATTAAAGAAATTGAGGCTGAAAATACTGAAATAAAAATCCTCAAACCATACAAAGAAAATCATGATACACACATAGACAAAGACAAACTTATAAAAGACCTCGAACAAGAGCAGAATATTTTGGAACAACTTATAAAAGAGCAAAATGTACGTCAAAAAGAATACAATGATTATAACACTTATCAATCAGAAAATAAAATAATAAAGGAAATACGCGATAGAGAAGAAAAACACAGGTTGCAAAATCAATTAAAAAAGAGATTTCCAGAAATTCCCTCTCGAAAAAATCTGCTCTATTACAAAGAGAAAGGCAAAATTGGTGTATGGTTGGCAAATGATATGAAACGTTTTATGCCAACACAGTTTAAAGAGCAGTGGAGAGGCTACCATCATAGTTTGTTGCAAAAACTATTGGCGTATTATGATCAATATCCAAGCAGAAACGAGATAGGTGAACTGTTAAAGAAATGCTCTTTCTCGGATGCTCCTTTTGATTTTGAAAAATGTTTGAAAAAACAAACTTTATCAGAATTTTATGAGATGTATTTGTCTGAAAGGCTCACACGAATATCTTACTTAGTTAGTGGTGTGAAAGAAACTACCAACAACAAGGAACTCAAATTATATGAAAAAGAATGTTTCAAAAGTTTCAAGAAACAACACTATATTTATAATCAATTAGATACTCAAATCCAACGAATATTGGCTTACCCAATATTTCTTGAAAGAGGATTTTTGGATGAAAAGCCTACAATGATTGAAGGTGTAAAGTTTGAAGATAACAATAAAGACCTATTTGCCGATTGGTTTGTTTATTATAAATCCTATTCTGATTATCAGAAGTTTTATGATACAAGTGAATATCCTTTGACGCAATTAAATGAAAAACAAGAATTTGAAGTATTCAAGCAAATTAATAAGCAGAAGAAGAACGATGTATATACCTTGATGATGGCGAAGTATATATTCAAACAATTATTTGTAAATGATAGTATTGGTGATTTTAATCTGAAGGATTTGTACCAATCGCGAGAAGAACGATTGCAAAACGCAGCAGAATCCACTCAAAATCAAACAAGAAATGAAAACTATATTTGGAACAAAGAAGTAGATACCAAGATATTGGATAAAGTGATATTAAAAGGTATAAAACTCAAAAAAATAGGTAATTACAGAAAATATGAAACAGATGACCGGGTTCGGACTTTATTGGAGTATCAACCCGAAATTACGGAATGGAAGGTATTCTCTACCAATATGAAAGAGGAGAAAAATCCTATCCATATTTTGGATATACAACTATCATCTTATGAGAATGAAAGAATAGAATTATTCAAAGAAGTGCATCATTTGGAAGAATATATATTGAATAATAACAATCTGACCAACGAAAATATTCTAAAGAATGACAGCGGTGATGAAAACTTTAAATGCTACATTCTCAATGGATTGTTAAAACAGATAAAGAAAGTGGATGTTGATAATTTTACAGTGTTCAAAACTGATATCAATCCCGAGAAAGTGTATATATCCCAACTGAAAGAAGCAAATAATGATTTTGAGCAAATGGCTTATGTTCTTGTATATATTCGTAATGTGTTTGCTCATAATAAATTGCCTAAAAAAGCGTTCTTTGAATATTGTGAAGAGAAATATGGAAAAATCACTAATGAGCAGACCTACGCAGAGTATTTTGCAGAGATATTCAGTAAGGCAAAGTGTGATTTGTTAGGAAAGTAAATAACGTATAACTACCTAATAATGGCGTACCTACATTAAACCTGTTGGTAATGCCTTTATTTTGGGAGGTAAAAACAACAAACCCGGCAGCGAAGCACCGGCATTCAAAGTTGGTAATGCCTTTATTTTGGGAGGTAAAAACAACGCAAAACATTATGAATATTATAGGAACAATGTTGGTAATGCCTTTATTTTGGGAGGTAAAAACAACGAGTCGATAAACGAAGCCGTTAAAAACGAAGTTGGTAATGCCTTTATTTTGGGAGGTAAAAACAACACAGGGTTAATACGCGCCCGAAAGATTTCGGTTGGTAATGCCTTTATTTTGGGAGGTAAAAACAACTATGCTGTTCCAGATTAGCACAACGAAAAAGTTGGTAATGCCTTTATTTTGGGAGGTAAAAACAACATCATGATAGCAGTTAATCATAAGAGGGTTGTTGGTAATGCCTTTATTTTGGGAGGTAAAAACAACAGATAATGCACGGCTTAAAAAATTAGAGTGGTTGGTAATGCCTTTATTTTGGGAGGTAAAAACAACTCTCTGACAGTGTGCTGCACATTTCCGTTAGTTGGTAATGCCTTTATTTTGGGAGGTAAAAACAACTATATCGGGCTCCATTGTAAGCAACATGAAGTTGGTAATGCCTTTATTTTGGGAGGTAAAAACAACACAATCTCCTATCAGAAGTTACAGAGACGCGTTGGTAATGCCTTTATTTTGGGAGGTAAAAACAACTGTTACAAGTGTTAAGTTTGTGCTTCTTGTG
>CALGRN010000205.1 GCA_937880835.1 uncultured Prevotella sp.
GTTTTATGTTTTTGTTTCCGACAAGTCATATCTGCAAATTATATGCCAAAAGAACCATTTGTGTCGTTGCGATTATGTTGTATTAGGATACCATCCCTTAAAAAGAGTGTAAGCCTATTTTTATTATCTTTGTATTTGGTGAAAAAGAAAAGATAAAAATGTAACTTACTCAAGTCCAAATTTCGGAAACTATTTCGAACTACACAAGCTGTTGTTAGATGGTGTTTCTCTTCGGTTTTTATCTTTCAGAGAAATATGACGTCATATTTTGTTGGAAATGACGTCATATTTTCTGATACTTCATTAGTCTGAATTTTTTCATTGATGAACATTACTGTGAACAATGCGTAAAATAGCCCCTTGTCAGATATTTCTTTTACTTATTTTTGTGCATAAGTATAGGATAGTATCAAAAGATTTTCTTATACCGAACTCACGTTATATACAAATAGCACAGCCGTATATATTTCTAATAAGAAATGACGGCTGTGCTATTTGTATATAAAATCAGATTAAAAAAGATTATAATTCATTCATGATAGAAACAAGATTCTCGGAAACATGAATTATCTTTTCATTATTTTCTTCTTAAACTTATTATTACCATTTACAACTTCAAGAATATAGATACCTTTGACAAATTTCGACATGTCAATACAGTATTCTTCTTTCATATTATCGGTAGAATACACCAAATTTCCTGTGGCTGAATATATACAAATGCTTGATGCTTCCTTCAAACCATTTAGATTTATAACGTCAGTTCTAAAACAATGAAAAATAATTAATTTGTGAAGTTTTTTGTTAGATTAACAGCAAAAAACTTTCATTTTAGTCTAATTAAGTTAACTTTGCACGAAATAATATTGTCGCTCATTCGTTACTTCATAAGTAAATATAATGAATGTAATTTATTGAGCAGAATTAAAATATTACATAAAAATGATAACGTTCACTATAAGTCTTCTGGCTTTAATTGCAGGTTATTTCACTTATGGATACTTCATAGAGAAAGTATTCAAACCAGATAATCGTCCGACTCCTGCTGTGTTGAATGCAGACGGAGTAGATTTCATGGTGCTTCCGAACTGGAAGATTTTCATGATTCAGTTCTTGAATATAGCAGGAACGGGACCAATATTCGGTGCGATAATGGGTGCTTGGTATGGACCTTATGCTTATCTGTGGATTGTTTTGGGATGTATCTTTGCCGGAGCAGTACACGATTACCTCAGCGGAATGCTTTCAATGCGCCATAACGGAGCTAATCTTCCGGAACTTATAGGTAGATATCTCGGTGGAGGTGCAAAGAAAATAATGCTGATATTCTCTGTATTTCTGCTTGTTATGGTAGGTGCAGTATTCGTTTACAGTCCTGCGCTGATACTAAAAGTATATGGCGGTTCAATAACAATGTGGATGACGATAATCTTTATCTATTATATTCTCGCCACAATGCTGCCTATTGATAAAATAATAGGTCGTTTTTATCCTATATTTGCATTCTCTTTGCTGTTTATGGCAGTAGCTTTATTGATAGTGATGATTGTAAAAATGCCTTTAATACCTGAATTGTGGGATGATTTGAACGCATTAAACATGAATAATCCGAAGAGAATTTTAGGCACAGAAACATTCATTGAAAAGAATCCTTTAATACCTTGTCTGTTCCTTACAATAGCTTGTGGTGCAATAAGTGGTTTCCATGCCACGCAAAGTCCTTTAATGGCACGTTGCATGAAAAGCGAAAAGCATGGGCGTCCTATATTTTACGGTTCAATGATTACAGAAGGTATCGTTGCTCTGATATGGGCTTCGGTTTCTTCATACTTCTTCTATTGTGGAGGATGGCGCGAGGTAGTTTCTCCGGAAATAATCAATGAATTCATGGATCAACTAAACAGCGATTCGCCGAAATCGCTGATACAATTTTTCAGTGCACCTAATGTAGTCAATAGTATTTGCAATGGTTGGCTCGGATTTTTGGGCGGAATACTTGCCATACTTGGTGTTGTGGCAGCTCCGATAACGAGCGGTGACACCGCATTGCGCAGTGCCCGGCTTATAATAGCAGAAGCAATAGGATTGGAACAGCGTTCAATACGTCGTCGTTTGTATATCTGCATACCGCTGTTTGCCGTAACATTAGGTATTCTGTTGTGGCAGTTGGAAAATCCGGACGGCTTCAATGTGATATGGCAATGGTTCGCTTGGGCTAATCAGACGTTAGCTTGTTTCACTCTTTGGGCAGAAACCGTATATCTCGTAAGAAACAAAAAACCTTTCTCTATAACACTCATACCGGCGTTGTTTATGACTACCGTATGTATAACATTCATGTTTATAAGTCCTATGGCTTTCGGATTTAATCATCTGTTGTCATACTCATTAGGAGCGATTTGCTTTGTAGTGTCGGTTGTTTGGTTCTGCGTGTGGTATCGCAGAAGAGTTCAGAAATAAAGAAATAAAAGAAAATATAAACCATAAAAAATATGATTATGATTAAGAAACTTTCAATTTTATTTATAACGATTGCTTTTTCTACATTGGCTAAGGCACAGTTTGAGGAAGGTAAGATGTATGCCGGAGCATCGCTTACAGGATTAAACCTTAACTATAACGGAGAGAACGGTTTCAATCTTGGTTTGCAGGCACAAGCAGGATATTTCCTTTATGACGATGTTATGTTTCTCGGACAAGTCTCTTATGAACATAACGGTAGTAGAGCTGTTGCCGATCATTTCATGGCAGGCGCAGGAGCAAGATACTATATAGTGCAAAACGGACTTTATTTCGGAGCGAATGCCAAATTCATTCACGCAAATCATAACTATAATGATATAATGCCGGGAGTAGAAATAGGATACTCTTTTTTCATAAGTCGCACTGCAACGATAGAGCCTGCGGTATATTATGATCAGAGTTTCCGCAGACACAGTGATTATTCTACAATAGGTCTGCGCATCGGTTTCGGACTTTATTTGTTTAAAGACTGATATTATAGATGCTTCAACAATATCCGTCTCGGTTGTTAGAAAAAGCAGTAAACGAGTTCTCAAAACTTCCCGGAGTAGGACGTAAGACTGCTTTGCGGCTTGTACTGCATATCTTGCGTGAGCAAAATGAAGATGTGGAGCAATTCACATCGGCTATAAACAGACTGAAAAAAGAAGTCGTTTATTGCAATGTCTGCCACAATATAAGCGATAATGAGATATGTCCAATATGCTCTGATAATCACAGAGATAAATCTACTGTGTGCGTAGTGGAAAATGTTCAGGATGTTATGGCGATAGAGAATACTCAACAGTTTAACGGGGTATATCACGTTCTTGGAGGTATCATATCTCCTATGGATGGTATAGGACCGGGAGATCTTGAAATAGATTCGCTTGTAGAGAGAGTAAGGAAAGGCGGAATAAACGAGGTTATACTTGCATTAAGCAGTACTATGGAAGGCGATGCATCGAACTTTTATATATCACGTAAATTGCAGCCGACGGGAGTTGGCATAAGTGTAATAGCGCGAGGAATATCCGTTGGTGATGAACTTGAATACACAGACGAGGTAACGCTCGGTCGGAGTATATTAAACAGAACCCCATTCAATGTATGAAACACACTTGCAGAATACTTAAAATAGAATTTATTACGGCTGTTTTGCTGTCCCTTATTTTTGTGTTTGTTTATGAAAACGACATGTTACCGATAGGTATTTGGGAAGCGGAAAAATCGAAAGAGTTTGTTTTGGTCACTCTGTTGGAGCTGGTAACGATATGTGTAATACCGTTGTC
>CALGRN010000206.1 GCA_937880835.1 uncultured Prevotella sp.
TGCAACGACAATTCAAATCCTTAGTCTGTCCATATTAAAAGTATAAGGAGAATGCCCCTGCTCCTGCGAGCAGTGAGAACTGAAATCATTCCTCTGCAAGTGAATGATCTCAAACGTATAATATGTGTATATCCGGAGTGTTAATCATCACGAACTGAGGTGTGAATCAGATGTGCAAGTTTTAAGATTTGTAAAGATACCCGATTGCATGTTGATAGCAAATGCTTTGTTTCCGGAAATTGCAGCTTGGTTGTATTTATAAGCAAATAAAAACACGAAAAATGTTTGGTTTATTGCATAGTTTTTCGGAACTTTGTCAGCCTTAATAATGATATGGATTAAACAACAACAAAACAATAATTAATTATGAAGACAAGAATTTTGTTATTTGCCCTGTCGTTTGCCTCTGCAACATCATTCGCACAGGGTTTGTCTTCGGGTATAAACAAAGCCAATATGGACTTGAACGTAAAGCCCGGAGATAATTTTTATGAGTATGCGGCAGGTGGTTGGTTGAAATCAAATCCATTGGATGAAGAGCATCCGATGAACGGTTCGTTTACCGAATTGGACGAACTCAATCAGAAAAGAATACTCGGATTGATAGAGGAATATGCGTCAAAACCACAGGAGAAAGGCTCTCTCGGACAGAAGATAGGCAGCCTTTACAAACTTATGATGGACAGTGTGCGTCGCAACAATGAAGGTTATGCACCGCTGAAACCGCTCCTCGCACGCATAGAAGCCATTAAGAACCGCCGCGAGTATCAGCTCGTCACTGCCGAACTCGACCGTAAAGGTGCAAACACACTTATGTTCGGAATAGGCATCGGAGCAGATATGCGCAACGCATCGCAGAACTTGGTAGGCATAGGACAAGGCGGATTGGGACTCGGAGAGCGTGATTATTATTTCAACGAAGATGCTCAAAGCACAAAGGTTCGTAACGCTTACATCAACTATATAACAAATCTTTTCAAGCTCGTAGGCAACGATGATGCTGCGGCGGAAAAGAAAGTGAAAGCCGTAATGGCAATAGAGACACGCATTGCAAAGGTTAGTTACGGTCAGGTACAGTTGAGAGACGTGGATGCCAATTATCATAAAATGAGCTATGCGCAACTCGTAACCGATTATCCCGGTATCGACTGGGGCAACATCTTCCTTATTTCCGGCTTCCCGCCGTTCGACTATATTGATGTAGGACAACCCGAACCGATACATGAAGTTGAGAAAATTCTTGCCGAAACATCATTGGATGACTTGAAGGCTTATGCAGAAATAAAATTAATAAGCAGCCAAGCCAACATGCTTGATGACAAGTTCAGAGAAGAGAATTTCAAATACAGCAGCGTAGTAACGGGCATACAGAAGGACAAACCACGATGGAAACGTGCCGTAAGTACGGTGAGCGGAGTGCTCGGAGAGGCTATCGGCAAGCTATATGTAGAAAAATATTTCCCGGAAGCAAGCAAGACACGAATGCTCGAACTTGTAAAAAATCTGCAAAAAGCACTTGCTCAAAGAATAAATGAAGCTACATGGATGAGCAAAGAAACAAAAGCCAAAGCGATAGACAAGCTTGACAATTTCATCGTAAAAATAGGCTATCCCGACACTTGGAGAGATTATTCGGGATTGCAAATAGACGAAAACCTGTCTTTGGTTGACAACATGATGCGCGTATCCGAGTATATGACTAAGGACTATATCGACCGTAAAGTGAACAAGCCCGTTGACAAAACGGAGTGGCATATGACTCCTCAGACAATCAACGCATATTATAATCCGACAACAAACGAAATCTGTTTCCCCGCAGCAATACTTCAACCGCCGTTCTTCGACATGAATGCCGACGACGCATATAATTACGGTGCAATAGGTTCTGTTATCGGACATGAGATGAGTCACGGCTTTGATGATCAAGGTTCGCAGTTCGATAAGACCGGAAATCAGAACGATTGGTGGACGGCAGCAGACAAAACGAATTATCAGAAGCGTACAAAGGTGCTTGAAGATTATTTCAGCAATGTGGAGGTTTTGCCCGGAAAGAAAATTAACGGAAAGCAAACTCTTGGCGAGAACATAGGCGACAACGGCGGATTGAACGTATCGTTCCGTGCTTTGCAGAATGCAATGAAGCAAAATCCGCTAAACGAAAAAGACGGATTTACACCCGAACAGCGTTTCTTCCTCGCTTATGCACGCTTGTGGGCTGCAAACGCACGTCCTGAAATTGTTGACTATCTGATAAACACCGATGTTCATTCGCCGAACATCGCACGTGTAAATGCGGCTCTTCCACAAATAGACGCATGGTACGATGCTTTCAAAATAAAGAAAGGAGACAAACTGTATCTGCCGAAAAACAAGCGCGCACAGATATGGTAAAACATGATTCTTTATTATAGTCTGGGACTTAATAAAGAAACGACGGAGCAAATACGGCACTATTACGGTTCAATCATTTTATGAAAGTTTGACTGTAATAGTGCCGTATTTGTTCCATCTTTATTTTATCTTTTCATGCACTTTGCGGTATGTAAAACAGCAAAGTGCTTCTTATTTCATAACATGATGCCTCGTTGTTTAATACCTTATCATTTCCGATACCTATTGTTTTGCACTTCAAAAGTTATCCTTTTGCACGCTGAAACAATAGCTTTTGCAGTGCGAAAGGATAACTTTTGAAAAATGAAGGAAATAAAGTAACGCATGTATGCATAAGATAAATACACATATATGTAGTTGTAGAAGCATTATATATAATAATTGTTACTTAATTGAAAACATCCGGTCTCTTTCTATTTCTTCTATTTCGTATATTTAATACAAAAGAATAAGGGATATGCTGTAAAAGCATATCCCTTATTTCGTTTATCAAGTAAAAACGTTATTTTTTACTTTTCCGGTGTCATTACAACCTCAATCACACTGCCGGAATTTATAAGATCCTTCAAGAATGCAGAAATCTTCTCCGGTGTTATTGCTGATGCAATCTTCTTGTAATCTGTGTGCATGTCTGTTCCAGTACGAGAATACTCACTAATTACATTTATCCAATAACCGTTTTTCTTAGCGTCAACGTCAGCTTGTTTGAGCATAAAGTCTTTCACTTTCTGCACTTTGTCTGCGTCAATCTTTACTGCCGCATTGTTTATTCCTTTGTAAATAAGACTCAATGCAAGGTCTGCTTTTGCAGGATCTAACGGACAATACGCCTGTATTCCAATATAGCTGTTGTCTCCGCGATGTGCTCCAAAGCCTGCTGCACCAACGGAATAAGCCGCACCGTTCTCCTCTCGTATCTCTTGCAGATAAATCATAGACAACACCTGACCTGCTGCATCAGCGAGGATGTTATTCTCCAACGTGAAAGGAACATCTTTATGCCATAAGAAAACAGAATTGCATTTAGGTGTTTCCATTTTACGTGTGAACTTGTTTGATACCTTTCCTTTTGCAAAGCCATCAAGATTTTTCCAGTTTTCAGCTTTACCTTTGTTAGGAAGAGAAGCAATATATTGCTCTATAAGCGGACGAAGCACAGCCTCATCGAAGTTTCCTGTGAAGATGAAAGTAAACGCTCCTGCATTAGACAGACGTTCTTTTGCTATCTGAAGCATACGATCATAGTTTACATTCTTTAAATCCTTTTCTGTCAGCGGCGCAAAACGTGCGTCATGATTATACACGGTTAATGTGACAGAATCAGAGAATACAGCCTCAGGTGAGAGGTTTTTGTTCTTCAACTGCAAGTCCAAAGTAGAAATCAAAGAGTTGTAAGACTCTTGGTCTTTATTTATCTTTGTGAAGTAAAGATATGTGAGCTGCATCATAGTCTCTACATCCTTAGGCAGAGAATTACCGTTCAAAGACTGGTAATAATTGCCGAATGAAGCAGAAACTCCAACTCGTTTGCCGGCGAGAGCCTTTCTAAGTTCATTGTTGGAGAAGTTTCCGAGTCCGCTCATTTCAACAGCGTAATCAAGCAACTTCAAGTTGCTGTAATCAGCAGCACCATACAAACTGGTTCCTCCTTTTGCTGATGCATTCATCTGTATCTCATCGTCTTTGAAGTCGGTTTTCTTCAATATAACCGTTGCTCCGTTTGAAAGTTTGAGTTCTTTGTAACCGAGTGTCTTATTCTCAGTTTCCTTAACAATCTTTCCTTTCTTTGGAAGTTGTGGGATGAGTGGTTCGTTCTTAACGTTGTCAACATAAGCCTCTACTTTCTCTGCGCGTGCTTTTGCAACTACGTTTTTCATCTCTTCCGTTGTAGGATATGTCTTTCCGTCTTTCTCCTGCGCAAATATGGATACTACAAAGTTTGAATCGTTGTCGCTGATAAGTTCTTTTGCATATTCGTTTATAATGTCAACAGAAATGACAGGAGCTATCTGCTGCATTATCTGATACTCGTCTTCGATAGACGGAATGGGTTCGTTGCCCAGATAATGGTCGCGATATTGGTCTCCGTAATAATCGTTCTTAATCTTATTTCTGTTTGTATATTGCTTCTCCATTGCGCTCATGAAATCAGCTTTTGCACGCTCAAACTCTGTTGCGGTAAATCCAAACTGTTTCACTTTTTTAAGCTCTTTGATTAAAGTAGCAAGCACTTCAAGGTCTTTTCCTTCTTTTGCTGTGGCGTCAGCTTGGAACGCATCCTTAGTCTTTGAAAGTATATACTGACCGTCATAAGCTCCTGCTGAGGTGAAAGGACAATCTGCTTTCTGCGACATTTCAGCAAAACGAGTGTTCATCATCATTGATACAAGACTCTTAGCGTAGCCGTTCATCAGGTAATCGAGACCGTCTTTCAGCGAATCGGGCACAGCATCGTGCTTCATTGCGATAGATACCGATGAGTAAGGTTGCTCTTTATCTGTTTCAAAGATATAGATACCTTCTGCATTGTCAGGCACAGGTTCGTCTATAACCTTAGCTGCATTTGCCGGAACTGTTGAGTTTTTCCAAAGTTCTTTTATTTGTTTTTCGGTGTAATCAACATCGATGTCACCTACAACAATTATTGCCTGATTGTCCGGACGATACCATTTATGATAATAGTCGCGCAAAACCTGCGGTGGGAAGTTATCAACGACTTCCATCAGTCCGATAGGCATGCGGTGTCCGTACTTACTGTTCGGATACATCTTGGGCAATGCTTTCTGAATCATTCTCATGCTTGGTCCTTCTCCCATTCGCCATTCCTGATGGATTACGCCGCGCTCTTTGTCTATCTCTTCTTTTTCAAGAAGCAGTCCGTTGCTCCAATCTTTCAATATGAGAAGACAAGAGTCAAGAGCCGATTGACGTTTTGTGGGCACGTTGCATATACGATAAACGGTCTGATCCAAGCCTGTATAGGCATTAAGGTCGCTACCGAATTCAACTCCGAGAGAGCGGGTATATTCGATAATACCGTTTCCTTTGAAGTTATCAGAACCATTAAAAGCCATGTGTTCAAGGAAATGCGCAAGACCTCGTTGGTCTTCATTCTCCTGAATAGAACCTACACGTTGCGCGATGTAGAAGTTGGCTACGCGTTCCGGAAACTCATTGTGACGGATGTAATAAGTCAATCCGTTAGGCAGTTTTCCAATACGAACGGACTTGTCAATAGGAATTTTCGGCAGCATAGACCGATCAAGTTCCTGTGCCTGAACCATGCCGATAACGAACAGCAGGCTCAATGCTAAGAAATTTTTCAATCTCATTCTTATCAAGTTTTTATTAATTAATTTATAATATTTGCGCAAAGTTACACAAAATTATCGTATATTATGTGATGTGATTGTTTTTTTTTTACATAATATATTTTGCAATTATTATTTTTAATAACAATTGCATATGTTTTAATTCTTTTATATAATAAACGCATACAAGTAATGAAACTTATGCTTTCAATGAAAGAAAAACTGTATGTAATATGCCATTTTAATAACGTAGGAAAACAGTATGAAAGCATCACATTGGAAGTTTCGCATAAGCAGTGATAGTGTTTTAATAATATTGTTCTTATATACTTGAATATCAATATATTGCAAACACAATTTCAAAAGTTATACTTTTGCACTCTGAAACAATAGCTTTTAGGATGCGAAAGGATAACTTTTGTGATGCAAAACAATAACTTTTGGAATGTGATAATAAAATCATTGTAAGAAGC
>CALGRN010000207.1 GCA_937880835.1 uncultured Prevotella sp.
GTGCCTCCGCATTTTTGATAATTTTAAATTTTTTATTACAAACTATTTGGAAAAATAAAAGTAATCCAGAAAGAATTAATGCTCCTGGAATTGTTGCAAAAAATGAGAAAATACCTACTCCATTTGGATTTAAGATAACTTTTTCATATATCTGATGATTTTTACCAAAAAATGTAAATGTTCCATAACCTGCTAAATCTCTAAATAAGAAAAATAATACACCACTTAAACAATATAACAAAGTTACAATTGTATTGCTTTTTATACTTTCAGAAATTGTTTTATCAGCATATTCTAAAACATTATTAAATAAAAATAATGAAACTGCAGGTAAGAAAATATAATAACCTAAGGTAAGTGCAATTTCCGGATATAATAAAATAATTATTTGTCTATAAAATATTGAAAATGAAATTAAAAATATCATTAAAAGGTATCTATGATTATAAGACCATAACTCAAAGTATAATAAATTTTATAGGAAAAATATTACCGAACTTGCCGAATTTGCCAAAACTTTCAAACAAAAGTAACAATGAGTTCTCTATAAATGCAGATATCAATAATACAGAATGGTTAAATGTATTTTTCAACATTCCTTTAAATATAAGCAAGACCATGCATGTCGACTTAGGAATTAGCGACAAAAAAAAGACTATTAACCTTTCCTGTCAAATGCCGGATTTTGTTTATAAGGAAAAAGCCTATAAGAACGGAGCTATATCAATAAGCAATCCTAATGATACTTTAAGTACAAAAATAATAATTGATAAAATCACTGATAAGGATAATAGGATGAATATCAAAATATATGCAAATGCCATAAATGATAAAATAATATCCGATATAAAATGGAATAGCAATGGAGATATGAGATTTTTTGGAACTCTTAATACAGAAACAAGATTTATTAAGAACGAAAGAAACGAATCTGCGGCTAAAATCAATGTACAAGAATCGGAAATAATGGTAGGTGATTCTAAATGGAAAATCCAGCCTTCATCTATAATTTACAGCAATAATAATATTGAAATAGATAAGTTTGCAATAGAACATAACAAACAACATATATATATATCAGGAAAGGCAACTAATAATTATAATGATTCTGTTATTATAGATATACAGGATATAGAGGTCGAATATATCCTAAACATACTTAATTTCCATGCAGTCGAATTCAGTGGATTTGCATCAGGACGTATAAATATTGCTTCTGTTTTTAAAAATCCCTCTGCAAAAGCTAATATTACTGTTGACGACTTTCATTTCCAACATGGCAGAATGGGAACTTTATTTGCAGATGTAAATTGGAATAGGCTGGAAAAGCAAATAGATATTAATGCTACTGCTAATGATGAAGATAACAGAAAAACTATTATTAAAGGATATGTATCCCCAGAACGAAACTTTATTGATTTAGATATAAACGCATCAAACACAAGATTAGAGTTTCTGGAAAGTTTTTGCAGTAGTTTTATGAGAAACGTGAATGCAAATGGAAATGGAAACGTAAAACTATAGGGACCGTTAGATAAACTCAACATAAAAGGATTGCTTGTTGCTGATGGCGAACTGGACATAAGCAGTATAAATACCACTTATACATTAAAGCGAGACACAATAAGGCTTGTTCCAGATGAGATAATATTCAACAATGATACTGTATATGATAAATATAAAAATATCGGTATAATCAATGGTGCGATTAAGCATAAAAATCTCACGCAGCTTACATACGAATTAAAAATAAATGCTGAAAAGATGCTCGTGTATGATATCAGCAATGATAACGACAATACTTTCGGAGGAACTGTTTTTGCCACAGGCAATTGCGATATACACGGACAAAGCGGAATGGTTAGATTGGATATAAATATTACCCCGGAAAAAAATAGTTTTATAGAATATGATGTGTCACATCCGGATGCTATAAGCGATAATAAATTCATAATATGGCATGATGCCACTCCGAAAGATAGTTCAAACAATGATTTACAGCAAGAGAAGAAAGAAACGGACATTTCTACTAATATTATTTTGGATTTCCACATAAACTGTACAAAAGATGCTACATTAAAGCTTATTATGGACAGACAGACAAATGACCTTATTGAGCTTAACGGTGAAGGAGAAATAAATGCAGAATACTCTAATAAAGGACATTTTGTTATGAATGGCAATTACATTGTCGATCATGGAATATATAAACTGACGATTGAGAATGTGATAAAAAAAGATTTTATATTCCAACAAGGAGGAACTATTGCTTTTAACGGAGATCCGTATAATGCAGATATAAACCTTAAAGCGTTATATACTGTAAACGGGGTAAGTCTGTCGGATTTACAGATAGGAAAGAATTTTAAAGAAAATAACACACGTGTTGACTGCTTGTTAAATATAACCGGTACGCCAAATCTTCCAAAAGTTGCCTTCGATCTCAATTTACCTACGCTTGGAACCGATGCTCAACAAATGGTAAAAAACTCATTAATTCTGAAGAAGATATGAACAATCAGGTTATTTATTTATTGACAATAGGACGTTTCTATATGCAGAACAACACTGCACAAGTAGAAAGTGCTCCGGTAAGCCAGACATCACTTGCAATGCAAAGTCTGCTAAGCGGAACTATAAGTCAGCAATTAAACAATGTCCTTTCAAATCTTATAAACAACGCAAATTGGAGCTTCGGAACAAATATATCCACAGGTAATGAAGGGTGGAACAATGCTGAGTACGAAGGAATGCTTAGTGGACGACTGTTTGACAACAGACTGCTTATAAACGGACAAATAGGTTTTCGTGATAATGAAAAATCAAATTCTAATTTCATTGGTAACTTTGACATAAGATACCTTCTTGTACCGAATGGAAACTTTTCCATAAAATTCTACAATCAGACTAATGACAGATATTTCACAAAAAACAGTTTGAATACGCAAGGTTTAGGAATCATCATCAAGAAAGATTTTAACGGTTTAAAAGATCTGTTCGGTAGGAAAAAGAAGGCGAAACGTTCATCTAAAAATAAAAAATAGTTAAAATACAGAATAACATTATTTATTCTTATTCATAAATTATTGACTATAAGATTAAATAGGTATCTTTGCATCCGATTTTTTATTAATTCACATAAAGTCTAACTTTATTAATTTTTAATTTTAGTATTTTTAGTATGTCAAACTTAAAAAACGTACAACCGTTAGAAGACTTCAACTGGGAAGAATTTGAAAACGGAAGTAATGTAGGCGTCAGCAACGAGGCACAAGAAAAAGCCTATGACGAAACCCTCAACAAGGTCAACGAGCACCAAGTTGTTGAAGGAAAAGTAATCTCTGTTGATAAGAAAGAGGTTATTGTTAATATCGGTTACAAGAGCGATGGAATAATTCCCGCATCTGAATTCCGCTACAATCCAGAACTCAAAGTAGGTGATACTGTTGAGGTTTATGTAGAAAATCAAGAAGATAAAAAAGGGCAGTTGGTGCTTTCTCACAAGAAAGCTCGACTGAGCAAGAGTTGGGATCGTGTTAATTCTGCTCTCGACAATGAAGAAATTATACAAGGTTACATAAAATGCCGCACTAAGGGCGGTATGATTGTTGATGTATTCGGTATCGAGGCTTTCTTACCGGGAAGTCAGATAGACGTTCATCCTATAAGAGACTACGATGTATTTGTAGGAAAGACAATGGAATTCAAAATTGTAAAGATCAACCAAGAGTTCCGCAATGTCGTTGTTTCCCACAAAGCTCTTATTGAGGCTGAATTGGAAGCACAGAAGAAAGAAATCATCGGAAAACTTGAAAAAGGACAAATCCTTGAAGGTACAGTTAAAAATATTACATCTTACGGAGTATTCGTTGATCTCGGAGGTGTTGACGGACTTATTCACATCACAGACTTGTCTTGGGGTCGCGTAAGTGATCCGCACGAAGTTGTAACACTTGATCAAAAAATCAATGTTGTTATTCTTGACTTCGACGATGAGAAGAAGCGCATAGCTCTCGGTCTGAAACAGCTCACACCACATCCATGGGATGCTCTTGACTCTGAACTCAAGGTCGGAGACCATGTTAAGGGTAAAGTTGTTGTGATTGCAGACTACGGTGCATTCGTTGAAATCGCATCAGGTGTTGAAGGACTCATTCACGTAAGTGAAATGTCTTGGAGTCAGCATTTGCGTAGCGCACAGGAGTTTATGAATGTTGGCGACGAGGTAGAAGCTGTTATATTAACTCTTGATCGTGACGAACGTAAGATGTCACTTGGTATCAAACAGCTCAAAGAAGATCCATGGGAGACAATTGAGGTTAAATATCCTGTTGAAAGCAAACATGTAGCAAAAGTACGCAATTTCACAAACTTCGGTATTTTTGTTGAACTCGAAGAAGGTGTTGATGGATTGATTCACATTTCAGATCTTTCTTGGACAAAGAAAGTTAAACATCCTTCTGAATTTACACAAGTTGGCTCAGAAATCGACGTTATCGTTCTTGAAATAGATAAAGAGAACCGTCGTTTGAGTCTTGGACACAAGCAGCTTGAAGATAATCCTTGGGATACTTACGAGTCTCTTTATACTCCCGGTTCTGTTCATACAGGAAAAATAACCGAACTTATGGATAAAGGTGCGGTTATCACACTGAACGAAGGCGGAGAAGGATTTGCTACACCTAAACATCTTGTTAAGGAAGACGGAACACAAGCTCAACTTGGTGAAGAAATGGCATTCAAAGTTATTGAGTTCGTTAAGGAAACAAAACGTATAATTCTTTCTCACAGCCGTACTTTTGAAGAGGCAAAAGAAGAAGCAAAACAGCAGGCACGCAAGCATGCAAACAAGAAACCGAATGAAAATCCAGCAATAAACAATGTAGCTGCCGGAACAACATTAGGTGACCTTGATGCATTAGCAGAACTGAAAGCAAAAATGGAAAATAAAGACTAATCTTCCATTTTAAAATTATGAAAAATCCCATGTACACGATTGTTGTACATGGGATTTTTCATAATAAAAGATATTTGAGGTAGTCTACGACTTAATTTTTATTTCTGTGTGTCAACAACATCTATGAAAGGCTTCTTTTAAAACACAATATACAGCCAATGTTCCAATCGTGTTGACTGTTAAACTATCGAAACATATATCTTTAATATCCTATTTGAACTGTCTTTTTGAGTCCGACACTCTCTATTCTTCTATAATGCTTCTTTTCTCCATAATAAGTTTATTTTAAACTGATATTTCTTCATATTGCGTTTGAGCTTTATGATGAAGTTAATATCGAATATAAAAAGTTGTAGAAATCCTTATCTATATATCCCCTTTGAAACTAATCAACTTGACATTATAAATTCTACTAACATAACGCGACAACAAACCATATTTTATCCTCCGGTAATGGTGCTGTTACAGATACGACTTCTTTTGATACGGGATGAACAAATTCCACTTTACGGGCAAGCAATGATATACTGCCATCGTCATTGCTCCGGCGTGCGCCGTATTTAAGGTCTCCTTTTATAGGGCAGCCAATATTAGCCAACTGACAGCGTATCTGATGATGACGTCCTGTCATCAATTCTATTTCCAGTAACGTATAATTGTCTGAATGTCCTATTACCTTATATTTAAGAATGGCTTTCTTCGAGTCAGGCACTTCGTGGTCGTAAGCATAACTCTTATTCTGTTTTTCGTTTCTTATAAGCCAGTTGATAAGTGTTCCTTCCTCTTCCTTCGGTTTATTGCGAGTTATAGCCCAATAGGTCTTATGCACCTCACCATCCCTGAACATTGTGTTTAAGCGCGACAGCGACTTGGAAGTCTTGGCAAATACCACAGCTCCTGAAACGGGACGATCAAGCCGATGCACTACGCCGAGAAAAACGTTTCCCGGTTTGTTATGAGCTGATTTTATGTATTCTTTCACAACTTCGGATAACGGTTTATCGCCCGTCTTGTCACCCTGCACTATTTCGCCACTGCGTTTCGCAACTATTATAATATGATTATCTTCGTAAAGAACTTTCACGACTTTATAAGTTTATAAAAATGAGTGCGCCACTTCATCTTACTTAATACAAATGAATGACTCGCACACATATAAATACTATCTGAAAATATAAAGATATAAAAGCAAAGAAACGTTCTCCGCTTTTATATCTTTCTTATCTTATACCTTATTCTAAGATTACATATTCATTCCGCCGTCAACTTGTATCACTTGTCCGCTGATATAGCTTGACATGTCAGACGCCAAGAAAGTTGCGACATTTGCTATGTCTTCAACCATTCCACCGCGACGCAGCGGTATCTTGCTTATCCACTCTTTACGAATATCATCGGTAAGAGCCTGTGTCATTGCAGTATCAATAAAGCCCGGAGCTATCGCATTGGCGCGTATTCCTTTCGGTCCCATCTCCTGCCCTACACTCTTTGCAAGCGCGATAAGTCCTGCCTTTGAAGCAGCGTAGTTGGCTTGTCCTGCATTTCCATGCACACCCACCACAGATGCCATGTTTATAATAGAACCTCCACGCTGACGCATCATTACAGGAATACAAGCATGTATAAAATTGAAAGCACTTTTAAGATTAACTGCCATTACAGCATCCCATTGCGCCTCAGTCATGCGAAGCATAAGTCCGTCTTTTGTTATACCGGCATTATTTACAAGTATATCTATTGCTCCAAAATCCTCTTTTATCTGTTTCACGACCTCTTCTGTCTGTGTAAAATCAGCTGCATTGCTTGCATATCCTTTTGCTTTCACGCCATAAGCAATAATCTCTTTTTCAGTTTCCTTACCGTTCTCGTCTATTACGAGGTCTGTGAATGCAACATTTGCTCCTTCTTCTGCAAATTTCAAAGCAATAGCTTTGCCAATACCACGTGCCGCTCCGGTAACGATAGCGGTCTTACCAGTTAATAATCCCATATTAATACTATTTTTAAGTTTAAATATTGTGTCTGACAAATTAATAGACAATTCCTCATCTATTTTATTTGTTCTATATTATAATTGTTGTCTTAAATATCTGCAAATCCTTTTATTTATAAAATCAATGTCTGTTCTTTCCCAATGCACCATAAACGACTTTCGTAACCAACGGACGACTTGTTTCCTCTGTCAATCCGTGTCCAAGTCGTCCGTATATATAAGGAACTTCAAGCCCTTTTATACAATAATGTGTTATATCTGCAACCAAATCGACATCTTCTATATCGAATTCTCCTTCGGCTTTCCCATCAGCATATACTTTTCTGAACAACTCAATTTCGTCTTCATCAAAGTTTTTACGCACTTTCTCCACCGTCCATATATTACGGAAGAACTCTGCACGCAGGTTACCATTCCTTACAACGGTCTCCTTTATCATGCTGAGATGGGTATATATAAGTTCTATTATTTTATCATGAGGACGGGTTTTCTTGGCAGCCACCTCATCAAGCTTGTCAGACAGACGTTCTAATTCCGATTCTATAACAGCATAGTAAATATCTTCTTTGCTCTTAAAATAAGTGTAAAGGGTACGTCTGCCTTTCTCAGAAGCTAACGCAATATCATTCATAGTGGTATTTTCAACACCTTTTTTTGCAAATAGCTGTCTTGCCACATCTACTAATTTCTGACGGGTTTTAGATATTGACATTATATTATTCCTCCTTTTATATGATTTGCACAATGCGTTAACTATGTGCAAAAATATATTTTTTATTTGAGTTGTGCAAATTATTTCATATAAAATCACACATTTTCATCATCAGAATATTACTTCTAAAAAATATTAAAACAAATATTCTTCTAAAATGATAAAACATTTGTTCTGTAAGTAATATAACTCTTTTAATAATTAAATAGTGTTGAAAGAATATCTTATATAATACTGTTTTATAAATAACAAGTGCACACAGATTTACAACCTGCGTGCACTTATATTATCAAATATATTAAAAACGTAATACAGAA
>CALGRN010000208.1 GCA_937880835.1 uncultured Prevotella sp.
AGTCTCTGGTTCACGCCAATTTTCAAAGTCGTTTACTTCGTCACTACCCATAATTAAGTAATATTGATTACGTGGGGCTCTCTTCTTTAAGTAACGTAAAGTATCAACCATATATGAGGTTCCACCACGCATTATTTCAAAAAGCTTAACATGGAAGTGGACGACAGCATGGGCAAGGGCAAACTTATCGACGAGATATTCGGCGAGCATTGCGAGGGCACGTTCATTCAGCCTACTTTCATCACAGATTATCCCGTAGAGATGAGTCCTCTTACAAAAATGCACCGCTCAAAACCGGGACTTACCGAACGTTTTGAGCTTATGGTGAACGGAAAAGAGCTTGCAAACGCATATTCGGAGCTTAACGACCCGATTGACCAAGAAGAACGTTTCGTAGAGCAAATGAGGCTTGCAGACAAAGGAGACGATGAGGCTATGATAATAGATAAAGACTTCTTGCGCGCTCTTCAATACGGAATGCCGCCCACATCGGGCATCGGTATCGGTATCGACAGACTCGTAATGCTCATGACGGGAAAGACTTTCATACAGGAAGTTTTGTTCTTTCCGCAGATGAGACCTGAAAAGACAATGCCGAAGAGCAGCGCGGAGGAATGGGCTAAGATAGGCGTTCCGCAAGAATGGATAGCCGTGTTCAACAAAGCCGGCTATAATCTCATATCCGATATAAAGGACGTTAATGCTCAGAAACTGCAAATGGATGTTTGCGGAATTAACAAGAAATATAAGTTGGGATACGACAATCCGAAGGTGGAAGACTTCCGGACATGGATTGAAAAAGCCGCATCCTGTTGACATTTTTCAACTTATAAGCCGACGGATTAAAAGTGTTTGCCGTGTGATTTAGCGCATTTAGTGTTATGGAAAGAATGTGGTAATACTGCAATACGGTCAATCGGGTGGTTGGAAAACAGGAACAACGCGTGCCGGCAGTTATAAAAAGAAAGTAATGTACGGTAAATTGGACAGGGTTGCAATTATCGGCGGAGGCAGTTGGGCAACTGCAATCGCGAAGATAGTGATGAGCCATACTCACCACATAGGGTGGTATATGAGGCGCGAAGATCGCATAGAGGACTTTAAAAGGTTGCGTCATAATCCCGCTTATCTTACAAGTGTTCACTTCGATGTTGATAATATCTTCTTTTCGAGCGATATAAACAAGATAGCGGAGGCATACGACACGCTCGTGTTCGTTACGCCTTCACCCTATTTCAAGAACCATCTCAGAAAGCTGAAAACACGCATCAGCGATAAGTTTATAGTGACGGCGATAAAGGGAATCGTGCCGGATGAGAACTTGGTGTGCTCGGAATACTTTCATCAAGTGTATGATGTGCCGAGAGATAACCTTGCATGTATAGGCGGACCGTCGCACGCTGAGGAGGTGGCTCTCGAACGGTTATCATATCTTACCATTGGTTGCGAAGACGAAGACAAGGCAAGAGCCTTTACTGAAATACTTGCTAATGATTTCATAAAGACGAAAACCGTATCGGATGTTCTCGGTATAGAGTATTCATCGGTTTTGAAAAACGTGTATGCTATATGTGCCGGTATTTGCAGCGGACTTAAATACGGAGACAATTTCCAATCCGTTCTGATATCCAATGCCGTTCAAGAGATGTCGCGTTTCCTTAATACCGTTAATCCGATAGAACGCAGCATATACGATTCTGTGTATCTCGGCGATCTGCTTGTTACGGGATATTCCAATTTCAGCCGTAACAGAACATTTGGCACGATGATAGGTAAGGGATACAGCGTGAAGAGTGCGCAGATAGAAATGGAAATGATAGCAGAAGGGTATTTCGGTACTAAATGCATGAAAGAAATAAACCGTCATCTGCATGTAAACATGCCGATACTCGATGCGGTGTATAATATATTGTACGAGAAGATAAATCCGAAGGTGGAGATAAAACTGCTTACGGACAGTTTCCGCTGATATATAATAAGGTGTGAGCTGATATAGGATATAGTTTCAGCAGATATATAACATGTTTTCTGCTGATATATAATAAGGTGGAATAAAACAGATATGAGAGGATGACGGTTTCTATTGTTCCGCAATATTATGTGCGTGATTATAGGACTGCCTCAATAAGGATTATTTAAAATACAAAGATGCAGAGTCTTTGGAAACACGGAAAAACAAACATATAATGACAATGAAAAGTATTAGTTTAGACATTTCAAAGGCAACGATGTTCTTGAAAGAGAACGCTTTGAAAGAGATTGAACCGAAGGTTAAGACTGCACAGGAAGCATTGGAGAAAGGAACATGTCCCGGAAACGATTATCTCGGTTGGCTTCATCTGCCAACATCCATAACGAAGGAATTTATAGATGAAATCCGTAGATGTGCCGACGTACTGCGCGAGAAATGCGAAGTGATTGTCGTTGCGGGCATAGGAGGAAGCTATCTCGGTGCGCGCGCGGTAATAGAATCGCTCGGAAACTCTTTCTCTTGGCTTATGGCAGAGAGTAAGAACCCTGTCATTCTGTTTGCAGGAAACAATATCGGCGAAGATTATCTCATAGAGCTGACCGGATATTTGAAAGATAAGAAGTTCGGAATCATAAATATCTCCAAGTCAGGGACAACAACAGAAACGGCTCTTACCTTCCGCTTGTTGAAGAAACAATGCGAGAGTCAGCGCGGAAAGGCAGAGGCGAAGGATGTAATCGTTGCCGTTACCGATGCTCACAAGGGCGCAGCGCGTGCGGCGGCAGATAAGGAAGGATATAAGACTTTCGTAATTCCCGACAACGTGGGCGGGCGTTTCTCCGTGCTCACACCAGTAGGCTTGCTGCCTGTTGCATGCGCCGGCTTCGACATAGACATGCTCGTGAAAGGTGCGGTCGATATGGAAAATGCCACAGGATGCAAT
The DNA here is from genome assembly GCA_937880835.1 of uncultured Prevotella sp. Taxonomy (GTDB): domain Bacteria; phylum Bacteroidota; class Bacteroidia; order Bacteroidales; family Bacteroidaceae; genus Prevotella. The sequence continues at coordinate 2,916 of CALGRN010000208.1, forward strand.
GTGCCTTTCGCCGAAAACATAGCCGCGCAGTATGCGGCAGTGCGCAATCTGCTTTATGCGAGCGAAGGAAAGAAGATTGAGATAATGGTAAACTATCAGCCGAAACTGCATTTCATTGCCGAATGGTGGAAGCAACTTTACGGCGAAAGCGAGGGAAAGGAAGGCAAGGGTATATTTCCTGCATCGTGCGACTTCACTACCGACCTGCACTCAATGGGGCAATGGATACAAGAAGGGGAGCGTTCGATATTCGAGACCGTAATAAGTGTGGAGAAGCCTGAGGGCAAACTGATGTTTCCGAGAGACGAAGAAAATCTCGACGGCTTGAATTTTCTTGCGGGCAAGCGGATTGACGAAGTGAACAAGATGGCAGAGCTGGGGACGCTTATTGCGCATACGGACGGCGGCGTTCCGAATATCCGCATCGTGGTACCGGAGCTTAACGAGTATTATATCGGGCAGCTTATTTACTTCTTTGAGATAGGTTGCGGCATCAGCGGAAACGTGCTCGGGGTAAACCCTTTCAACCAACCCGGCGTAGAGGCTTACAAGAAGAACATGTTCGCGCTGCTCGAAAAGCCCGGTTACGAGGCTGAGGGCGAAAGGCTGAGGAAGCGCATAATGGGCTGAGGCAATTTGAGGACGAAGTAAGGGAATGTTCAACACAAAAGACGGAAAATGTTTTCAGAGAAGATAGAACGATATAAGAAGGAGCACGGTTTTGAGATATTCAGTCCCAAAGCCGTGCTTTTCGATATGGACGGAGTTCTCTACGACTCTATGCCAAATCACGCTGTCGCGTGGCAGGAAGCCATGTCGAAGTACGGAATAAGGATGACTGCTGCCGACGCTTATGCGACGGAGGGGCAGCGCGGTCCCGACACGATACGCGCGATGGTGCGCGAGCAACAGGGCAGAGAGATAGATGAGACTGAGGCGCAGCTCATGTATGACGAGAAGGCGCGCCTTTTCGGACTTATGAAGAAAGCTCCCGTGATGGAAGGAATCGTGGAGCTGATGCGCAAGATGAAGCGCGACGGTATGCGCATGGGCGTGGTTACGGGCAGCGGTCAGCGTCCGCTGATAAGGAGACTTTCGGAAGATTTCGGCGAGTTTGTGAGCCAGGACTGCATCGTGACTGCTTACGACGTGAAGCGCGGGAAGCCGCACCCCGAGCCGTATCTCACGGGGCTGCGCAAGGCGGGCGATTTTAATGCGTGGGAAGGCATCGTGGTTGAGAATGCGCCGCTCGGCGTCCGTGCGGGCGTTGCTGCCGGAATATTCACGATAGCTGTCAACACGGGCAGCTTGCCGGTCGGAGTTCTTGAACACGAAGGTGCAAATCTGATATTCGGAAAAATGACCGATTTGCAAGGTTCTTGGGACGAACTGCGAAGCTGTTTCGGGGAATGAGTGCGCTGTGAGCGCGTTTTATATTCACGAGAAATCATTGTGCCGACGACGTTCCGCGATGCTTATCCGATAGGAATGCGCGCGCCGTGCTTGCAGGTTTCGGCGGACAGGCAGGGCGTCTGTCCCTACGTTTAGGTCGTTTTTCGGGTCAGATGTTGCGGCTGTTCGGGAGGGATGATTTCCTACTTCAAACGAGGCTCGTTTCCGGCATGTTTTCCGTGCCCTTCGCGATGCGGTTTTCTGCGCACGAATTTCATCGATTCCGAGCACCGGATTTCATCTTTCTGCGCATCTCCTCGAAATTGTCTTATAAGACTCTTAAAATTGTCCTATAAGACAATTTAAATTCTCTTATAAGACAATTTTGACACTCTGCAAGGCGTTGATTATCAACGAGTTACGAGAGTGCATTTTTTGCCCTCAAAATCGGCATGAAATGACCTCTGAAAATGCCCTTTTTCATGTGTCATTTTCTGCCCTTTTTCCGCACGAATTGTAAGGGCAAAAAGCAGGGCGGAAAAATGCCGCGCTCCTTGTATTCCGTGTTGAAAATATGCTTTATAATAATTTGAATGCAAGGAGGCAGCAGTTTCTCCGCCCGATGATTGTCCGCCGCCGCATCGGAATTACGACGGGGATATGGCACGCTCTCAGCGCATCACTTGTTTTTGCTTTCCGTCTGTCTGCCCTCTGCGCCGGACCCTTCGTCTTCCACCACACGGGCATCATAGCCAAATCTCTCGAAGCCCTTTTGCAGCTTCTCCACCGTTGTCTTCTCGGCGTTGTAAGTCACTATCACCCTCTGTTCTTCTACGTTTGTCTCTATGCTTTTCACCCCTTTCTCGAAACGCAGATTGCTCTTTATCTTGTTTTCGCAACTCTCGCAGTGCATCGGCGGAGTGGTCGTAAACACCACCGTCTTTATATCCTTCGCCCAAATTGCCGCTGCAAACATTGCAAGCAGCATTGTCATCATGTTCTTTCTCATGTCTTTCTTTGTTTTTTTGTTTGTTATATTCTTCTTTTTCTATTTGCTTCCTGATTGTTTTTCCTTCCGAAATCGTCGGCACGCAGACATCACCTGATGTCAATCCTCGTGCCGATATATGCCACCGCTCCGTGCACCGGACCCCACGCCAGCGTAGGCTCGAAGCTCCTGTCATAAGGGTTCGCGTAGCCGATGACAGGGCGTTTCTGCTTGAACCCCGTGAGGTTTTCGCCCCCGATGTATATCGAAAACTTGCGGAAATAGCGCGTTATCTGAGCCGAAAGCTGCTCGTATCCGCCGAACTTCGCATCCCATGACATTCCGCCGCCCACAGTCTCGTAAGGCTTCGGCATCCTTCCGCTTCCGTTCAGCTGCAATGTTGCGTCGAATTGCCATAGCCCCAGCGGCGTCTTATACGATGCCGTCAGCAGACCCTTGTATTTGCTCGTGAGCGGCTTGCTCATCAGCTGCCCGCCGTATGTGGTCTTCACGTCGTTGTAGCGATATGCGGCAGTGAGCTCAAACCCTTTGAACACGGGGTAGGAAGCGTCAATCTGGAAAGTGTGAGAGTATGATTTCCCCGACAGGTTCGATATGCGTATCTTATATACGTCGGTGTCGTAGTCAATCACTGCCTGCTCGCCGAAACGGGTGTAATAATACTCCGCGTTCACTTTGAGCGTCTTGTTGGAAATCGGAATATGAAGCGACGAACTCAGACCGTAGTTCCACGCACTTTCCTGCTTAATGTCGTCGATTATCAACTCGCGCCCGCTCGCCAACAGATAGTTGTTCTCCGCAAGCGCGTGCACGGTGCGATAGCCCTTTCCGGCAGATGCTCTGAACGTGACCGTTTCATTCGGCGCATACTTCAAGTGAAATCTCGGAGTGACGAAAGTACCGTGCATACTGCTGTTGTCAACACGCAGACCAGCCATTGCGGTCAGCTTGTTTTCCAAGTTGTAAGTATATTGCACGTATCCTCCCGGCACAGTCTCTTTCTCATAGAACCGCACTCCGTTAAGCCTCTGCCCGGAATAATCATGGTTCAGACTCAATCCAGCCGACAAGTTATGTGCCTTCGTAAAGTTTGTCTCAAACACGAGAGAGGCATACAGATTTTTCTCATTCACATCGTATGATTTGTTCCCGTACATCGCATCCAGCCTGTGCATCGATGCCGAAGACATGAGCGCGATGTTAGTCCCGCTGCTCGGGTCTATTATGAAAGCATGCTTCATGTATGCCTCATATCTGTCGGTCTCTATACCTATTCTATATAATGCCATATCAGCATCCGCACCGTGACCGCTTCCAATCTGTCCTCCCTCGCGCTTCTCTTTAAGAAATCCCATACCCGCATGCATAATGTAATTACCCGAAACAAAATGCCATCGGTTTTGAAGATTATATTGCCGCACATTCGGTTCGTCCATAAAGCCGTCCCCGTTGCTGTCATGACGCTTGCCGTTGTTCTCGAAATGGGTCAGAATTCCCGCACTCAGCCCCTTGCTTATATGAATGTTAGCATCCGCATTAGCTTCGAAACGACTCTGTGTGTTGCCGTATAGATTAACGGACACACCTTCCTCATCCTCCGGTTTCAAGTATTCTATGTTTATCTGTCCTGTGATACTCTCATATCCGTTTTTCACAGAAGAACTGCCCTTCGACACCTGTATGCTCTTCATCCATGTTCCCGGAACATATCCAAGTGCGTAAGGTGCAGCCACACCGCGCAAATTAGGCAAATTCTCAGTAAGCATCTGGACATATGTTCCGCTCAACCCGAGAAGTCTAATCTGCTTCGCTCCCGTTGCGGCATCGCTGTAATTCACATCGACAGACGGATTGGTCACGAAACTTTCGCCTAAGTTACAGCATGCAGCTTTGAACAGTTCGTCGCGCGATATTATATTACCGTTCATCGCACCGCTCATCTTTCTCATTCCCGAGCGGCGTGTAGAGACAATCACTTCGCTAAGTCTCTCTCCTTTGATATACGCCGTAGTGTCGTTCTCCGGCGTATTGTCTGCATACAACGGCAGACAAAGCATCGGTAAGATGCTTATAAAAAATATTTTTGATTTCATTATTTCTTCTTATTGTTATACATTAATATTCACTGAACGAATATCAATCATCAAATAAGAAGAGTCTGTATTAAGTTGAGATATTGACGTGGCGGGCTGTGCCATTCATATACGAAAGCCCTCGTTTCCGACCTTAAAGCGTCGCACCGGCATAACGATAAGGACAAATCTGCTATCCATGCTATCATTATCGGAATAGGACGGAAGTTGAACACGCTGCCCTTCTGAATGCTCGTAGGTGATAATTTAACCACTTCCACATCCATGCAATCATGCTTGGAGAATGTATCCTCGCAATGCTCCGAATGGTCGTGGCTCATCACCTGTGCAATCTGTACGCAGCCGGTATGCTTGCAATGCAGAATGGAAATACCGCTTCCCACGCACACAATTATGAGCGAGAGCAATAAAGAGGTAATTATTCTGCTTGTCTTTTCCATCGGATTGCAAAAATAATTATTTTCTTTTACGCAACAAACAAATTAAGTTTTTTTTATAAAACTTGATTAGTAAAAAAAATATATATTTTTTTGCTCTTCCTTGGCACGCCCAAATCCTATGAATGACAGCCAGTTACCGCGTGCCAA
>CALGRN010000209.1 GCA_937880835.1 uncultured Prevotella sp.
TATAACAAGGAAGCAAAAATAAAAAAAGATATGTAGGCGGGCAGGATGTGCAAATATAGCAGAAAGCTGATGAAGGTGTATGAAGCGGAGTTTGATTGGATGCATGCATGCGGCGAATGGTATGATGATAGAAAAACGCTGTTGCAGAAGCTGAATTTCAAAAGCTATTGTTTTGCATTGCAAAAGGATAACTTTCAGCGTGTAAAAGGATAGCTTTTAGGATGCAAAACAATAGCTTTTGAAAAACCGGTTTGCAAAAGTGTATTACCAAACTCAAAAAAGTGTATTACCAATCTCGCAAAAGTGTATTACGAAACAACAGGCTTTGGAATGTCTTTTATAAGTTGTTGATAATCAATATCATACATAATGCGTTTTTTATGTATGGAAAATGTGCCGATTTTTATATATAGATAAAGGAAAACGGATTGTTTTTGAAAGTCTGTTTGTGCACGAACAGTCTGACAGTTATGTCTGACCGACGGCATAAGGATTTAAAAATTGCGAATAGTTTGTATATCAGACAAAATATTCCTACCTTTGTTCGGAATGTATCAGAATAAATAATATGGAAATGTTAAGCAAGGTTGGACGATACGAGTTCTTGGCAGAGCCGTTTCATTGTGATTTCTCTCATAGTCTGTTCATGGGTCATCTGGGCAATCATCTGCTTAATGCTGCCGACTTTCATTCTAACGACAGAGGTTACGGAATGAGCTATCTGAACCCTAATCGCAAGACTTGGGTGCTTTCAAGGTTGGCAATAGAGATGAAGGAAATGCCCATGTCTTACGACAGGTTTGCAGTTGAAACATGGGTGGACAACGTGATGAAGTTCTTCACAAGCAGAAACTTTGCCATAAGCGGAAGCAATGGCAAGGTGTATGGATATGGAAAAAGCGTGTGGGCAATGATTGATACAGACAGCCGCCAGCCTGTTGACATACTGCAAGTGCGTGACGGTCTGATAAAGGAATATGTGGAAACGGACAAGAATTGTCCGATAGAGAAAAGCTCACGCGTTAAGATAAGCGATGCCGCACAACTGACAAAGACCATCGATACCAATTACAGCGATGTGGATGTGAACGGACACATAAACAGCATAAAATACATAGAGCACGTTCTCGACACGTTTGATATAGAGTGGCACAAACAATATCGCACAAAGAGATTTGAGATAGCTTATGTTGCCGAGAGCTATTGCGGAGACAGGCTTAACTTCTATCGCGAAGAGATTGCACCATTAGACTATTGCATCAGGATTACGAAAACAGGGCAGGAAAGCGAAAAAGAAACGGAAGTTTGCAGAAGCAAAGTGCAGTTTTCCATTCGCTGACATGTTATAACATACCCTGTATGAACATGATAATCCGTATCTGAACATACGTTTTAATGAAACTTACGCTCTTTTCATCTTTCTGTGAAGCTGAAACAATGCCGGCACGAGGATGTGGAAAGAGAATACCACTGCGAGGAAAACGTTTCGCTGACTGCCCCCGAACAAGTCAACGAGATGCAAGTCGGATGCATTTGGATACAGATTATAAATAACGTAAGCCACAGTATTATTCACAAAGTGCAGCAATATGCCGGGTATTATACTGCCGGTGCGATAGAACATCCAACCGATAAGCAAGCCCAAAAGGAACGCGTGGGGCATCTGTGCAGGGTTGAAGTGTATCAGAGAGAACATAACGGCAGATATGGTGATGGCTGTCCAATGGCTTTTAGTCCATCCCAACAATGCTCTCAGTATCGCACCACGAAACACTACTTCTTCTACAACGGGTGCAAATACACCTATCAACAAGTATCCGAAAGGTTGAGACATAAGCGAATTGAATGTGCTTTCAAGAATATCGGGCATCTCTGGTATTTGTTCCTGCATCCATACGGAAGGAATTATCGTTCCTATGGCAGCCAATACACACCAGAAGAACACTCCGTAGGGGCGGGTAGCCATATAGTTGCGTGACACGACAGCCCATTTCCTGCGCAGGAATATCACAAGTGTGACAATGCTTGACAAACCGCTCGCCGCAACAAGCATGTTGACATCGGGAGCTATTTTGCCGCTTTCAAACAGTCTTGCGAACTCTGTCAGGCTTACACCGGATGCCAAATACCATACAATCCATACTGCATAGGATACGAAATACTGTATGCAGATAAACACAAACAAATATAACAGTGCTTTTTTCATTCTTCTATTTCTTTCTTAAATTGTTCCTGAGCCATAGTTTCGTCTATTCTCAACTGCTCTGCAAGTTTCTTCATCGACGGGAATTTCTGCTCTTCACGCAGTCTGTGAATGAATGAAACGCGAATTGTCTTGCCGTATAAATCGTCATCGAAATTCATTATATAGGTTTCAAGCGAAACCTTTTCGCCGTTGAAAGTGGGTCTTGTTCCGATGTTCATCATGGCATGTTTCATCTCAACAGAGCCTTCCAAGCGTGCCTTTACGGCATATACGCCCGGCGCAGGGATAAGTTGCCCGAACTCGGAATTGTCGAGATTGGCAGTAGGAAATCCCATTTTGCGTCCCTGCTGAAACCCTTTCACCACCTTTCCGTATATTGTATAAGGATAGTCAAGGCACATATTAGCCATTTCTATCTCGCCTTTCGATATGTATGAGCGTATCACCGACGAGCTTACATTAAGCCCGTTGAGCACGAAAGCATTGTTCTTGATTACTTCTATGCCCAGTTCTCTGCCGTAACGCACATAATCATCGAAGCTCTCCGAACGGTTATGACCGAATCGGTTGTCGTATCCTATCACGAGTTTTCTTACATTCAACTTATCACGGAGTATCTTTTCCATGAACTCTCGTGCCGATAATGCAGCCGTTTCTTTATCGAAATGCAGCATCGCACAATTATCAATGTCGGTGTGAGAAAGCAAAAGCAGCTTCGATTCGGTTGTTGAAAGGAGCTGAGGGATATAATCGCTATGCAACACTTGACGCGGATGACGGTCGAAAGTGATTACCATCGATTCCATACCGGCATCTTTTGCCACTTCCACAACATGCTTTATAAGGAACTTATGTCCTTTATGCACACCGTCGAAGAAGCCTATCGTTGCCACTTGCGGTGCTAATTTGTGATGTTCCTCGTTTATTATTATAGTTTTCATGCGTTTATATTTTGGTCAGCCAGTCATATCCCGATGTCTCGTTAATAGTATTGATACCGAGCTTGCGGGCTGCTTCGCAGTTGGCTTTCGAGTCGTCTATGAACAGTGTTTCTTCTGCTTTTATGCCTGTTTGTTGCAAAACCTGAATGAAAATCTCATCGGAAGGTTTTATAAGATGCATCTCGTAAGACAGAAATATCTGCTCGAAATAGTCGTCGGCACGCCATTCTTTATATGGCAGAAGATGCTCTTCGCACAGCGTCCAGTGCATAACATTGGTGTTGCTCAACAGAAACAAACGGTATTTATCACGCAATTCGAGCAGCTTTATCTTCTTTCTTTCAGGAATATCGGTTAGCAATTGATTCCATGCCCATATAATGTCAGCGTCCGATGCGTTGCAAGAAGCGATGCGTCTTGCTTCGTCACAGAACTCTTCCTGCGTTATATTGCCCGTTTCTGTGTCATAAAACAAGTCCTCAGTGCGATGTTCGTTGATATAGAAAACAATGTCGTTTGCTCCTATTTTGCGGAAAGCATCGATGCATCTCTTTTCGTCCAATCCTACAATAACACCGCCGAGATCGAATATTATGTTCTTTATCTTTCTGTTCATCGATTATTCCTGATACGCATTATTGCCCGCCATGCCTCGCCGAACCACAGCACTACCGATGTGGAAGCTATGATAATGCCCCATTCAACAAGCGAAAGCGGCTCGACGCGGAACATCTTTCCGCCGAAAGTAACTATCATCCATTGTCCTGCGACAATGAAAACAAGCACAAACAAAAGTGCCTTGTCCGACATGATATTATGCAAAGCAGAATGTTCAGAGCCTAATGTCTTTGCGTTTAATAAGTTCCAGAACTGCAACATTACAAAGGTTGTGAAGAACAATGTCTGTTCATGCAGCTTCACGCCGTTATCGCAATTATACTCACAATGAATTAAGAAAGCGAACATAAGAGCAAAGAAAGCGAGTCCGCAGAATATTATTCCGCGTGCCATACCTTTGTTTATAATGAAGTCTGTCTGCTTTCTCGGCTTCTCTTTCATAACTTCTCGCGACGGAGGGAGCGATGCAAGCGCCATCGCAGCAAAGGTGTCCATGATCAGATTTACCCAAAGTATCTGCGTAACTGTAAGCGGTATCTGCGTGCCTAATATCGAACCGCCGAGCACGAGGAGCAATGCCGTAAGGTTTACTACAAGCTGGAAGAACAAGAAACGTTGGATGTTGCGATACAAAGAGCGTCCCCACATGACGGCACGAGCTATCGAACCGAACGAATCATCTATCAAAGTCATGTCTGAAGCCTCTTTTGCTACACTCGTTCCTGAACCCAATGACAGTCCGACATGTGCATAATTGAGTGCCGGGGCATCATTAGTTCCGTCGCCTGTTACAGCCACAACTTCACCATGTTTCTGCAATAACTCAACCAAACGTTGCTTGTCCGATGGGCGCGCACGAGACATAACACGCAACAGAACCACACGTTCATACGCTTCATCGTCGCTCAATGCCGCGAAATCAGGTCCTGTTATGTGCCACAGTTCTTTATCTGTCGCGTTTTCTTTTTGTTCATTATCTTCCCAGATACCTATCTGCCTGCCAATCTCTATTGCAGTAGCCGAAGTGTCGCCGGTTACTATTTTCACTCCGATACCTGCGTCTCGGCATTCCTTTACAGCATCAGGTACATCGTCACGTATAGGGTCTGATATGGCAGCAACGGCGTGAAGAGTGAGCGATGAGGGCTGTTCGAGATTTATCGTTGCATTCTCGTCAAATTCTCTGAATGCGAAAGCGAGTGTGCGCATTGCTTTCTGCTGATAGCCGAGAAGTTTTGTTTCAACGTTTTTCCGTTCATCTTCCGCGATGTCGCACATATTCATTATTATCTCCGGCGCACCTTTCGCAAAGAGATATTTACGTCCGTTTACAACCGCAGTTGTAGCCATATACTTGCGTTCTGTTGAGAAAGGAAGTTGTTGTTCTGTTGCAATCGACTCGCGTATTGCCTTGTAATCCGTTCCTTTGTCACGCATCCAAAGCAGCAAAGCGGCTTCCGTCGGGTTTCCTATTCCTCCTTCTTCGCTCAATTCTGCCGTCGTATTGAGCGATATTGCGTTCATCAGAAGTGCTTTTGAAGCATCTTCGCCGTCGAAACTGTCGTCATACCTATCTAACGAAGCAACTGTCATGCGGTTTTGCGTGAGCGTTCCTGTCTTGTCGGTGCATATCACCGTCACTGCTCCCATTGTCTCGCAGGCATGCAGTTTGCGCACAAGATTATTGCTTTTAAGCATGCGTCGCATATTCAAAGCAAGCGAAAGAGTCACTGCCATAGGCAATCCTTCCGGCACAGCCATTACAATCAGCGTCACCGACATCATGAAATAGCCCAGCACTATCTCTGCCATTTTCATGTATTCGGCAGTGTGCCATATCGGATTAGTTATTATGTCGTGAGAAAGGAATATTACGAATGCGGATATTGCCACGCTGAATCCGATCTTGCTTATCAGCTTTGCGAGCTTGTCGAGCTGCATGTTGAGCGGTGTTTTCGTAGCAGTCATTTCAGAAGACTTGCGCGCCACCTTTCCTATTTCCGTATTGTCGCCTGTCGTTATCACTCTTGCCATGCCTCTTCCGTTCATCACCATCGTAGAGCGCAGCACCATATTTACGGGATATGTGGCTTCATTGTCCTCGTTGTTTTGTTCTGCAAACTTGTTGGCAATAGGCTCTCCGGTAAGCGAAGACTCATCAACCTGCAAGTCGGTGGATTGCAGCAATGTTCCGTCGGCAGGTATCTCATCGCCCACTTCTATAAGCATGATGTCGCCTACCACAACTTCCCGTCTCGGAATTTCAACCACTTTGCCCGCGCGTTTCACCTTTACAGCCTGCTCTTCGCCAAGTGCATTGAGCACGTTGAATTTCTTTGCGGCGTCACGTTCAAAATAAAAACCGATTGTTGTTGCAAAAAATATTGCGAGAAAAATGCCTATTGTTTCCATAAACTCATTCTCCACGAATGCGAGCGCGAGCGATATGGCAGCTGCAACGAGCAGAATTTGAATTATGGGATCACGGTATTTTTCGAGATAAAGTTTCCATAGAGGTGTACGTTTGGGAGGAGTAAGCACATTCTCTCCATACTTGTTGCGGCTCTCAACCACTTCGGCATAAGACAAACCGTTAAGGTTTGTTTTGTCTTTTGTCTGTTCTGTCAGCATCCTATGTAAAAAAAATTAGAGTGCAAAGTTAGTTAAAATAGAGATATTTACCAATCAATCAATATATTTTAACTACAAAAACGGCTGTGCTTAAACGTTTCTTCAATATTATTTCAATGCCCTGAGTTCGTCGTTATTGCATAACCGTATTGGCTTATCATGCAAGCACTTGCTTATTGTATGTTTCGGCGTAATGGACAAATGGTAGGCTGGCACATTCCAGCCTACTTTGTTATATTCAGGAACCCATCAATAAA